>JAXMKZ010000050.1 GCA_034370385.1 Coriobacteriia bacterium | reverse complement strand
CTCGTGCCGTGGGGATCCAGGTGGCGATCAGCTTCTTCATGCGTTCCCACGTGAGGCTTTGCCCCTTCTGACTCCGTTGCCGCAGTGCCTTGAGCCACGCTCGGTTGACCTGCGTTCGAAACGTGTCCAGCGCGCCTCGGTTGCCGGGGACTCCGTAGTAGTTGAAGTGCCCCTGCACTACGGCTCGCAACCACCGCCCCTGTGCCGGTACCGGCCGGTGCCGGCCCCGCATCAGGACGTCGCGGACCTCCTTGATCTTCGCCCGCAGCCGTTTCGCGATGGTTTTTCGCCGCACCGTAAAGCGCTCGTCCCGTCTCTTGGCGCAGATGTGCGTGAACCCGAGGAAGTCGAAGGTTTCCGGCTTCCCCTCGCCGCGCTCTTTGCGGTTGTCGATGGCAAAACGACCGAACTCGATCAGTCGGGTCTTCTCCTCGTGGAGCTCCAAGCTGAACTTCTTCAACCGTTCCTTCAGTTCGGCCTGGAACCGTTGCGCATCCGATCGGTACTGGAATCCAAGCGCCACATCGTCGGCATACCGAACGATGTAGACCTCGCCCCGCGCCTGGTTGGCGCGCCACCACTTCACCCATAGGTCCAAGGCGTAATGCAGGTAGATGTTCGCCAGGATTGGCGAAATCACCGCCCCCTGTGGCGTCCCCGCCACCGTCTTGGACCACTGCCCGTCCTCGGACACCCCAGCTCTCAGAAACTTCCCGATCAGCCGAAGCACCCGCGGATCCCCGACGCGGTGTTCCACGAACTTCATCAGCCACCCGTGATCAATGGTGTCGTAGAAGCTGCGGATGTCCGCGTCGAGCACCCAGCTCACCTTGCGCTGCGTGATCGCCACATAGATCGCATCCAAGGCGTCGTGCGGGCTTCGCTGCGGGCGAAACCCGTAGCTGAAACCCAAAAAGTCCTCCTCGTAGATCGCCTGGAGAACCCCTACGAGCGCCTGTTGGACGATCTTGTCCTCCAGCGCGGCGATCCCCAACGGCCGTTGGCGGCCGTCGGGCTTCGGAAGCCACGCCCGCTTGCTCGGCTTGGCCCGATACCGCTCGCTCTGGATTCGATCATGGAGGTCGATGAGGCGCTCCGCGAGCCCCTCGCCGTACTCCTTCCACGTGACCCCGTCGACCCCGGGGGCCGCCTCCCGCTTCAACGTCCCGTAGGCGTCCCGGAGCCGTTCTTCCGTCACATGGTGCAGCAGGTTGGTGAACCGTTGTCGGGGGTCCCTTCTCGCTGCCTCCCGTACCCTGTCCAGTCCGTCCAACGCTGCCTTCGGCCCCTGCGTGCCGCCAGCGGTCGGCTGTCCAGAGTTTCCCTTGGTCGAGGGCCTTCGCTCCACGCGCTCCGCCGATGGTTGGCCGGGGTCTCCCGGTTGTGCACCCTTGTTCGCCCGCTTCATCGCTACTACTCCCTCGTCCGACTGCCCAGGTGCGTGCGCGTCGGGCTTGAGGTCACAGACCTTCCCCGACCGGACCGGCGGTGGATGCCGCCGCTCGCTCCTGGGCTCTCCCGGTTTCCGTGCATGAAGCTTGCGTACATGCCCTGGCTCCCCAGACTCCGCGGGCCCAGTGCGCCCCTCGCGCTATCGCGGCGCACCGTATTGCCTTCCCTCCCAGGCGACTGGGTCGGCAACCCGATCGAGGTGATTTCGGAGCTCAATCGCCCGGCCTGCACGCCCCCTGTCAACGCTTCGCCGCCCTCCTCACGGAGAGCCGACGCATGACTCGGGGCCATGGTTGGTCGCTACTCATTCCATGTAGAGGACTTCCACCTCCTACTTCATGCCGGCTTTTACCGGCGCTTTCCGCCTGTCCCC
>JAXMKZ010000049.1 GCA_034370385.1 Coriobacteriia bacterium | reverse complement strand
CCGGCTACACGACGACGCAGTCGGACTTGAACGCCGGTGAGATCACCAACACCGTGGAGGCCACGGCCACCTTCGGCACCACCGACCTCACGAGAAGCGCGGCCGCCACCGTGACGGCGGCCGTCGTCCCTCCGACCGCCGCTGACATCCGCGTCACCAAGGTCCGCACCTCCGCGGCCACCACGACCGTGGGCAGCCCCGTCACATGGCGTATCACCGTCGAGAACTCGGGCACCGCGACCAGCCTGCCTGTCACCATCGAGGACTCCTGGACAGCGGGCGCCTTCGCGTTCGTCGACTCGAGCCCGACACCCACCTCGCCGCAGATCGGTGACACAGCAGTGTGGGCGCTGGGCACTCTCGACCCGAGCGACATCCGCACCATCGACCTCACGCTCACCGCGCTGACTCCGGGTACGCACTTCAACTCGGCGTACTCAATCACGACGACCTCGACCACCGGCACCGCCGACGTTGAGGTCTTCGCGGCCACTCCGCAACTGACGCTGACCAAGACGCTTGCCACCGGCCAGAGTGCGAACGTGCTCGTGGGCGACACCGCGACCTTCACGGTGACCGTGCGCAACTCAGGCAACACGACCATCACCTCGGCTGCCATCGTCGACACGTGGGACACCGCGCACCTGAGCTGGGCAGGCTCCTCGCCGACCGCTGATGCGATTGACGCCGCCGCAGGCGTGGCGACCTTCACCGTACCCACGCAGCTGGGTATAGGGGACAGCTACCGCGTCGACGTCGCGCTCCGCGTAGACTCGATGCCCGCTGGCGGTATCGCGACGAACTTCGCGCGCACCGATGGCGTCACCGACATCGGCGGCAACCCGGTTCCGGATAGCTCCGACAGCGAAGACGTCAACGTCACGCTGCCGGGCGCGGGCATCCGCGTCACGAAGGCGTACGCGCCCGGCCACGACCAGACCGTCACGCAGGGTCAGCCGATAGCGTTCGTGCTGAGCGTCGAGAACACCGGCACCACGACGATCGACGCCACGATCGTTGATGCCTGGAACTCCGCGTTCCTCACGTGGGGCAACGGCTCGCCGGCGCCCGCCGCGCTCGGCTCGTCTTCGGCCACGTGGACCGTCACAGGCCTCGCGCCGGGCGCTACGCACACCATCAACGTCTCCTTCACCGCGACCGGTACGGGTACCACGGCGAATAACCTGAGCGTCAACGGCACCGATACCCTCGGTATTCCGGTCTCCGGCACCGACAGCAAGCCGGTCACGGTCGTGTCGGCAGCCGTGCCGGGTCTGAGCATCACCAAGGCGCTGGCCAGCGGCCAGGATCCGATCGTCCAAGTCGGCGGCACGGCGAGCTTCGTCATCACCGCGCGCAACACCGGTGACAGCACGATCACGGCCGGTTCTGTCGTCGACAGTTGGGATCCGGCGCACCTCGCGCTGACCATCGCGAATCCGAATCCGATCGCCACAGGCGCAGGCTCTGCGACGTTCGCGCTGCCGACGCCGCTTGGCCCGGGCGCGAGCGCCAGCTACTCGCTCACCTTCAACGTCATTGGCAAGCCGGTCAGCGGCGTCATCACCAACACCGCCCGCACGACAGGCGTCACCGACATCTTCGGAACGCCGGTCGCCGACGGCCAGTCCAACGCGACACTGCAGGTCACCGCGCCGGCGAAGTCGGTCGTGAAGTCGCTCGCGCCGTGGCAGATAGGCACCGCGGCGGTGGGCGAGCAGGTCGGCTTCCGCATCGTCGTCACCAACACGGGCGACACCGCGCTACCGATCGTCGCGCTGACCGACACGTTCGACGCCAGCCTCGCGTTCGTCTCGGCGAGCATCATGCCGAACTCCACAGGCGGCTCGACGCTCAGCTGGACGAACGTCGGTCCGCTCGCCCCGGGTGACTCGCGCACCATCGACACCACCTTCACGGTGACCGCGACGTCAACGTCCAAGACGGCCACGAACCGCGCCACCGCACCGGCTGGCGTCGACGTCAACAACGACCCCGTGCCGCCGTCCGAGGGCGCGGCGGCGATTCCGCTCGTCTCGCCGGGCCTGACGGTGACCAAGACGATCGCCGACGGCCAGCGCACATCGGTGCTCGTGGGCGAGCCCGTGAACTACGACATCGTCGTCACGAACAGCGGAGACACGACACTTGCTGCAGTGCCGCTGGTCGACACGTTCCCGGCGCAGCTCACCTACACGGGCGCTTCGATCGCCCCGAGCCTCGTGACCAACAACCCGGGCGGCGGCGGGACGATACGCTTCGATGACCTGACGACGAGCTTCGGTGACCTTGCGCCGGGCCAGTCGGTCACCATCACCGTTCGCTTTGTTGCCGCGAGCATGGCCGCGAGCGTCACCAACATCGCCACCGTTGACGGCGCCACTGACGTCGCCGGACGCCCGGTTCCGCCGGCGACCGACGACGAGAGGCTCGTGGCCGTGACCGGCAGGCCGATGCCCACGCTCAACAAGACGGCGAACCCGCCCGCCGAGACCATCCTGATGCCCGGCGATACCATCCGCTACACACTCTCGTTCGCCAATACGACGACCGTCGACATGACCAACGTCGTCATCACCGACATCATCCCGGTAGAGGTCCAGTACCTCGCGGGCACGCTGGGCATGACCTATCTGGGCGCCCCGGTTTCGCTCACCGATGCGACTGACGCTGACGCCGGTTCGGTCTCAGGCAGCACGGTACGCGTCAACGTCGGCACCGTGCGCGCGGGCACGGCAGGCAGCGTCACCTTCAGCGTCAGGGTGCGGCCGGCGGAGATCTCTCGCCCGGGCGTGTTCAACACGTTCAATTTCAACTCGACCGAATCCGGCCCGGTTGATTCGAACACGATTCGCCACCCCGTGGATCCCTTCGACATCACCAAGACCGCCGTCGACGTCAACGGCGGGCGACTGAACGCGGGCGACGAGATTCTGTGGACGATCCGCGTCGTCAACACCGGCCTCGTCCAAACGACTGAGGTCGTCATCACCGACGAGCTGCCCCGCGAGGTCACCTACGTCAACGGCAGCATCACGGGCAGGGGTGCCGACGACTCCAACCCGCGTAACCTGCGCTGGAACATCGGCGTGCTGCCGGTGGGCGGCGAGGTCACCGTCACGTTCCTCTCGACGGTGAACGCCGGGTTGCCCGCCGGTACTGAGATTCGCAACTTCGCGGTCGTGAGCTCCAAGGAAGCCCCCTCCAAGGCCTCCGACGATCCGGCGACGAAGTCGGTCGGCGATCCGACGATGACGCGCACCGGCGACAACGACTGGATCTGGCTGCTGGGGATGCTCGTCCTGCTCATCGCAGGCATTGCGGTGCTGCTGGTTGCCTGGCGCGACCGCTTCGCGGCGCTGGCCGCCCGTGCGAAGGCTCACCGCCGCGGGCTGGCCACCACGCTGGGCGTGCTGCTCATCGCCAGCGCGGTCACCGTCGGTGTCTATGCGAACATCGACGAGGTCTCGTACCAGCTCGGCCTGACCGATACGATCGATCTGTACGAGTCGCCCGTGGCTCTCGACGGTGCCGAGAAGGCCGTTGCGGCACCCGCCGCCAAGAAGCCCGCCGTCGCAGGCGCCGGCAACCGCGTCATCATCCCCGAACTCGGCCTCGACGTGCCGATCGGGGAGCGCGAGAAGGCGGCTCTCGCTATCGGTGCGTGGCACCAGGCGGGCAGTGCTACGCCGGATACCGAGGGCAACATGGTGCTCGCCGGCCACCGGCGCCGCGACGTGTTCAGCCTGCTCCACCGCCTCGACGCGGGTGACCTGATCGTCGTGCGTTGGGATGGCGAGGAGTACCGCTACCAGGTCGCCGCCACGACCGTCGTGAAGCCAACTCAGAGCTCGGTCATCATGCGCGCTGGCGAGGACCGCCTGACGCTTTACACCTGCATCCCGCGCTTCCTCGGCGACAAGCGCACCGTCGTCACCGCGTACCCCGTCGGCGAGTAGTTCGCTCTGGTCGCACTTGCATGGGTGAGGCGATTGTCGGACGCACAGCCGGCCGATGTGTGATGCCCGCACGCATGACGGGCAGAATAGATACGGCACTACCGCGCGACCACGAGGTCGAACCGATGGGGACTACACAAGGAGGGGACCGATGGGTTGTTGTCTGTTCGCGCTGATCCTTACCGGCATGCCGAGGCTTGCGTTTCTGCTGTGGTGGCTGGTCCAGCCCAATCGGATCACTGCAACGTTTGACACGTTCCTCATCCCGCTGCTGGGCGTCATCTTCGCTCCGTGGACCACTCTGGTCTACGTCATGGTCTATCCCGGCGGAATCATCTGGTTTGACTGGCTGTTCCTGGGCTTGGCGATCATGTTCGACATCGGCTCGTACGCGAGCGGTGGCTACTCCGGCAAGAAGAAGTGGGAAGCCTGATCGCCGCCGATCACCGCGCGTGATGTGGGTCGCGTGAACTGATGGGCGAGACGCTGATTCTGGTCGTCATGGGCGCGGCGATAGCGTTCGCGCCGGCCCAGCTGCACGTGATCACGCTGCAGACCGCAGTCGAGTAGCCGGAGCCAGCCTGCGGCCTGGCGGGTAGCGGGCGAAGCTCCCTGCTACTCGTGTGTGACGGGCCTGAACCCCTGCGTATCCGGGTCGATCTCGACCGGTATGGCGTAGCCTTCACCCAGGTGATATAGGAGCTTGCCATCGACGTAGACGAGGGTGCCGGCAGCGTAGTCGCTCTTCGCAGCCGAGTAGCCGACATGGATGTAGGGGAGTCCCGGCGGCTCCTCAAGGTACTCCTCGGGCTCCACGGCTTCGGCCTCCGCGTCGGCCTCCGCGGTGTCGGTCGCTTCGTCGCCCGTTGCCTCGCCGGGGGGCGGTACCCTGAGCAGCGTAAACGACATGCCCATCGTCTCGCCGCCGCCTGATGTCGCGACCTCGAACTCGGGTGCCCAGGTGGCGCGCGACCAGTCCCACGCACTGGCGTAAGCGTCGAGAGTCGAGGGTGACCACGCCGTCCACTCGGTGCCGTCGCCCTCGGGCATCGTGCTCGCCCACTCGATGTCGGGTGCGGCTGAGATCGCGCCGATCTCGCGCAGCACACGCTCGGCTCCAGTCGCCAGCTCGCTCACGAAGGTGGTGTCGCCGACTGCGCGCAGCAGGAGCTGGCGCTCCGCGGTGATCGGATCGGCGAGGACGAGGCGCTCGGATTCCAGCTCCTCGACGACGCTGACGCGGTGCTCTTGGCCGAACACGATGTCGAGGCGCCCGCCGTCAAGCGAGTAGGCGAGCGCATTGCCGCCGCCGGGGGTCTTCCACGGCACTACGACCAGTGAGTCGCTGATGAAGCGGTACTGGGCGCCCGTCGCGTCGTCATACCAGGTGCCCAGGATCGAGGCGGCCGGTTCAGCCTGAGCGCGGGAGGTGCAGCCTGTGAGCGCATACAGCGCGCCTGCAGCCAGGGTCGCGGCGAGGGCAATGCGGGCGAAGCGGATCACTGAGTCACCTCGGCCGTGAAGGTCTCGAAGCCGGAGCCGCCGGCGCGCCATACCTGGAAACCGTCGGGGCCCTGCAGGAAGATGCCAGCGTCGGTCACGATGACGCGATACGAGGTGCCGTCCGGGCTCACGACCGCCACGCCGCCCGTCGGCTCGGTGCTTTCGACAAGACCCGTCCCCGCGGGTCCCGCGGGGCCTTCGGGTCCCTCCTCGCCGTCCACACCGTCAACGCCATCGACCCCGTCGATGCCATCGAGCCCCGCGGGGCCTTCGGGCCCCTCGAGACCGCCGGACTCCTCGACTACGGCCTCGCCTGTCTCGCCCTCGGCTTCGAAGGGGGCCAAGGCCTCATGGTGGGCGTCGGCCTCGATGGCCATGAGGGCGGCCACATTCGGGCTGGCCTCGGTGCTCGGCGAGGCGGCGGCGTGGGCAGAACTCGCCCCGACGTGCTGGCGAGGAACCGCGTAGGCCGTCGCCACCGCGGCGAGCGCGCAGACGATGGCGAGTGTGACGCCGGCGCGTGTGGATAGGTGCATGTCAGTCATGGCGAGCGGGCCTCCGTGGGCTGTGCGTATGCCGTTCCGGCGCCCAAGGATAGACCCGACAAAGGGCCCCCAGAGCCCTGTTAGCGAGAAGTTTGCAGCATTCTTGCGAGCTGTTTGCATACGCGCCGTGGGGGCGCCGAAGGGCGCCGCTGGAGCCGACGGAGGGAGGCCGCGAGGGACGCGCGCGCTAAGCGCCGACCGCGTGCTCGCGAAACGCCGCCGTGATGTCGGCCTTCGTCGCCCGCCCCTCGGCGGTCGCGATGACGAGGTCGTAAGCCGCCGTCTCGCTCATCCGTAGTTCGTAGCCGTTGAGAGCGAGGAACACGTACGCCGCGTGGAAGCCGACGCGCCTGTTGCCGTCGATGAACGGGTGGTTCTTCACGAGGTGGAACAGGTACGCGGCAGCCATCTCGTGGACGTCCTCGTGAACGAAGTGTCCCCCGAAGCCTGCCTGCGGCATCGCCACTGCGGATTCAAGCAGGCCGGGGTCGCGCAGCCCATCCAGCCCGCCGAACCGATCGAGCTGGAGGGTGTGCAGGTGCACTACCTCGTCCACCGTCAGAAAGCGCGGCTCATCCATGTCGGCCTATTTCGCGAGTCGCTCGAACGTGGACCCGTAGCTCCGGAGCGCATCCTCCGCCGCGTACTCGAACGCGAGCCGTCGCTCCTCCTCGTCGGAGTGCACGGGCGTGATCGTCAGCGAGCGGCCGTCGGTGGTGATCGTGAACTCCGCGTCCTCGCCCGCGCCGAGGAGCTCGAGGATCGGCTTGTCGATGATGAGCGCGCGGCTGTTGCCGTGGCGGACCAACTTCTTGATCATGGCGAACCTCCGAACACAGACGCCGTCAATCTGATGGATATACGACAAGTATACCACGGGGCTACGACACCCTACGTTGCGTGGCATCGCTACCCAGCGCGCGGGCGCGCGCGTCCGACAGCCGATCGGCGGCCTCGACCAGCGAGTCGCCCGTGTGCAGGTAGCGCAGCGCGGTCTGCATCTGACGCCACCCGTGGATCTCCATGACCTCGCGCACCGTGGCCCCGGACTGCAGGTAGAGCGACGCGCTCGTGTGGCGCAGGTCGTGGATGCGCGTGTCCGGCGGCAGGCCAGCGCGGATCACAGCGGGCTTGAAGACCCGCGCCCTGAACGTGTCCAGATCGAGCGGGCCGCCTCCCGGTCCGGGGAAGCACAGCCCGAGCGGGGAGGGCGGGCACACGCGGCGCCACTCGGCGAGCATCTCGGCGAGGTGGCGAGGAAGCGGCACGGTGCGATCGTGGCCGGTCTTGGTCGAGCGCTGGAGCGTCGCCCGGTAGTACGTCTTGTCGATGCATGCGGTGCGCCGTTCGAAGTCGACGTCCTTCCACGTCAGCGCACGAAGCTCGCCCGCGCGTACGCCGGTGTACGCCGCGAATGCGACGAGAGGACGGTGTCGGTCCGGCAGCTCGGCCAGGAGCGCCTCGATCTGGGCGGGGGAGAGGATGTGGCGTTCGTCAGCGGCTTGCGCCGGAGCGTCGAACCATGGCCCGGGATCGCTGCCGTGCAGCCTTGACAATCGCTCATGTTCAGCCAGAATGCACATATGTCCAATCGAACGGGATATATGTCCAGTCTGAGTGAACTCTCCTTCCACGTGTCTGAGACGCCAACGTCGCAGGATCGAGTCTTCGCCCTGTTGCTCGATGACGCGGGCGCTGAGTTCACCGAGACCCGGGTCCGCGAACTGTTGGACCTGCCGAAGTCGACCGTTCACACAGCGTTGGCCGCGCTGGTCCACGATCAGCTCGTGGAGTCGCGGAATGTGGGACGTACGAAGCTCTATTGGGTCGACACGAGTGATCCGCTGATCACGACACTGAAGACTGCTCGGGCTATTCGCCGGGTTCGAACGGTGATTGCACCGGTGCGTGAAGGGCTCGACCTGGCCATCCTCTATGGAAGCGCTTCGCGCGGCGAGGACCGGGAGGGGAGCGACGTCGATGTGCTCGTGGTTGCCGACGACGCCGATGCGGTTCTCGATGAACTCGCGCAGTATCAGTGGCTTCAACCAGTCGTGATGACCTCGGACGAGCATATGAGGCTCATTGCCGAAGGGGGCACGTATGCATCCGAGGTCGCGCACGGCATCACCGTGTGGGAGCGACGATGAGCGAGTTCGACAAGTGTCTGAATCGCGGTACGCTGAAGCAGTTTGAGAGCGCCGGACGCGATGTCGTGGAGGCGGAGCTGCGCGCCGCACGAGAGGACTTGGCAGATGCTGAGTTCCTCGCCGCAAACCAGATGCCCAAGCGCACAACCGTAACCGCGTAATACGCGATGTTCCATGCCGCTCGGGCGGCGATTCTGGCCAAGGGCTACGTAGAGAAGAGCCACTACTGTTTGCTCGTTGCATTCCGCGAGCTGTACGGTGCGAATCGCGAGGGCGTTGAGTTGGCGCGCGGAATCGAGCGCGCAAGAGTCCTGCGTGAGAACGCAGACTACCGCGCCGAGTTCTCGGACGAAGCCGCCCAGGCTGCGCTGACCTTCGCCCGCAGGTTCGTCACGTTCGTCGAACAGCAGACAAAGGATGGGGTCTGAGGTCGACCTGATCCCCGACGGGGTTGCCAAGGCGCTGAGGGTTGTCCGGCCGCGCACCACGCCGTTGTTGCGGAGCGCAAACGGGGTGTGGTACTCTCTGCGTCCGCCGTTCGCGGCGAATAGAAACAGTGCGGGGTGGAGCAGTCTGGTAGCTCGTCGGGCTCATAACCCGAAGGTCATCGGTTCAAATCCGGTCCCCGCGACCAACAAAACCGCAGGTCAGAGGCGCAATCGCTTCTGGCCTGTTTGCGTTCTTCGGGTTCTCCGCGAAGGATTCACCGAAAGCCATGGCGCGAACGAGCTCAGCTCTTGCCACTCCGAAAGGGCGGCGACTCCCTGCGGCGGGGGCGTGCTCGACTTGTGTTATACGCAGCAGCGCAGTATTGTGCGTATAACTACAAGGGGGTGCGCCAGTGCAGCGACAACCGCTCGAAGTCCAGACAATCTATGCCGAGCTGCTTGAACAGATTGCTGTCTATGAGGCCTCACGCACGATCGGACACACCGCGGGCTCCTTCGTGACGAAGATGGTGAAAGGCCAGGAATACTGCTACTTCCAGAGCGTTGGGCCTGGTGGGTCAAAGCGCCAGACCTATCTGGGCCGTCGGGATGCCGCGCTTGACGAGTTGGCCGATCGGTTCGCCGAGGGGCGAGTCAACATCGCCGCTGACCAACGATCGATCGAGCGGTTGGCGGCTCTGCTACGCGCAGGTGG
Organism: Coriobacteriia bacterium; assembly: GCA_034370385.1. Classification (NCBI taxonomy): domain Bacteria; kingdom Bacillati; phylum Actinomycetota; class Coriobacteriia; species Coriobacteriia bacterium. The sequence continues at coordinate 6,200 of JAXMKZ010000049.1, read as the reverse complement.
CGCGATGGTCACCGATGCGCCCTCGGCTCGAGTGCTTCGTGCGCTTGCGGACGCAGGCGTGTTCCACTCGGGTGGGGTACTTGTCGGCACTCATGCGTTCATCGTTCTTGGCAACCTCCTCGGGGTCCGCTGGGCCACCTCGCTGAGGACTCAGGATGTTGACATCGCCGCTGATCGCACGCTCGACATCGCGGTTCCGGGCATAAGTGCGGACTTGCCTTCAACCCTGGATAGCCTCGAGATGGGGTTCCTGCCGGTTCCCGGTCTTGACCCAAAGAGCCCGACCACCTCGTTCAAGGTGCGGGGGCAAAGTCTGCGGGTGGACCTTCTGACGCCATCGGCGCGAATCCAATCGCGTCCGGTTCGCATGCCGAGGTTCGCTGCCGCAGCGCAGCCTCTGAGATTCCTGGACTATCTCATCGACTCCTCCGTGAGGGCTGCTGTAGTTGATGGCGGGGTCGTTGCGGTGAACGTGCCGGATGCGGCGCGGTTCGCTCTCCACAAGCTGATGATCGCAGGGGAGCGTCCTGCTGCGATGCAGCCAAAGCGGGAGAAGGACCTCTCGCAGGCAGCGCAGATACTTGAGGTGATGTGCGAAGATCGGCCGGGGGATCTCGTTATTGCTTGGGAGGCACTCGTCGTCCGGGGGAAGTCGTGGACGAACCGGGTGGCAAAGTCCATCTCCGCGCTTGATCGCATTTCGCCGGTCGCAGCACAAAGCGTTCGAGATCTCGCCGGATAGACGACCTGGTCACAGGGTCGCTTCTGGCCTCTTGGCGTTGCCTAGGCGCGTCCAGCCGCTCCTAGGCCGTATCGCCCTCGTCCGAGGCGCGCACCAGCCCAACGAAGACCGGCACCATCTCCGGGTCGAACATCACGCCGGCGTTCTCAGTGAGGTGCCGGGCGACCTTCTCAGCCGGCCAGGCTTTGCGGTAGGGGCGGTCCGAGGTCAACGCGTCCCAGTTGTCGACAATCGCGAAGATGCGGGCGGCATACGGAATCTGCTCGCCGGCCAGACCGAAGGGGTAGCCGCTGCCGTCCCAGCGCTCGTGGTGATGCGTCGGTATGACGGCGGCGTCCTCCAGAAACGGGATGCCCTCCAGCGCCGACTTCGCGTAAAGAGGGTGCTGTCGCATGGTCTCCCACTCGTCGTCGTCGAGCGGCCCGGGCTTGAGGAGGATGCTGTCGGGGACGGCGATCTTGCCGATGTCGTGCAGGAGGGCCCCGCGTCGAATGTCGAGCAGCTGCTCGTGCTCCACCCCGAGCGCCTCGGCGAAGCGAACGGTGAGATCGGTGACGTTGCGGCAGTGGCCCTCGGTCTCCTTGTCGCGCGTCTCAAGCAGGCGCGCCCAGCCCTCAAGCGTGGTGTCGTAGGCTTTGAGTAGGTCGTCGCGCGAGGTCGCAAGCACCTGAGCGACTTCCGTCTTGGCGAGCAGGGCCTGTTCCTGCTGTTTCAGGAGGCGCTTGGCCGCAATCTCCCGCTCGCGTCGCACGGCGCTGACGCGCTGCTGCACCACAACCGAGAACACCGCGAGCAGCCACACGAACGCGATCCGGGATAGGTGCTCGGACGGCGATCCACCCGCTTGCACGGTCGTGACCAACGCGCCCACCAGAATCGCAAGATAGGCGCTGAAGCCCACGAGATAGGTGATCGCGGGGCCGCGCTCTCTCCGAAGCATCATGATCGCCAGGACGACAGGGAGTACCAGCCCTGCGAGCAGGCACGCGGAGCCCACCCACGCTAGGAGCGTACTCTCCACGCCAAAGACCAGGCGCACCACCGAGATGACCAGAAGAACGATGACAAGGATGCCTGCCCCGCGAGCCCAGGCCGGATGGTGTGTGCGCACGTTGAGCGCCGCCACGGTGAAGTGCAGCAGTGCTGCAACAAACACGAGGACCGAGAGCAGCATCGATGCTTCCGCGAACTCAGGCGCTTCCGGCCATAGGAACTGATGCCCGAGTCCGTCCGCAGAGGTTGTCAGGAACACCACGCTCAGTATGAACAGGGCGAAGCTCACGGTGAGCTGATCGCGCAACGAGGTCATGAACAGGACGCTGTAGAAGAGCGCGGTGAGCGCGACAGCGTAGAACACACCCGACCAGAAGTAGTCCGTCTGAGTCGAACGCATGAGATTCTCGGCCGACTGGATGCTCAACGGCGTCAGTGGAACGAAGCTCGAGGAGTCGTAGAGCCGCAGGTAGATGGTCTCAGGAGGCCCGGGATCGGGTGAGACCCTGAAGACGTACAGGCGGTTCTCGACGTCTCTGCTGGAATAGGGATGCCGGTTCCCGGTCGCCACGGACCGATAGGTCGATCCGATGGGCGTGTGCACGTCGAGGTCGTTGATGCGGTAGTTCTCGTAGGACAGCAGCCACTGCACCGCGCTGCTGGTCTCGTCGGTGACCCTCAGCCGCAGCCAGACCGGTGCGGGGTCGCCCTGAGGCTTGAGCTCATCGACCGGCACGAACGCACCGGCGAAGTCCGGCGACAGGATGTCGTCGAGTGTCGCCTCGCGGGTCGCATCGATATAGCCCGAGAGGTACGGCTTCAGCTGGTAGAGCGCGTCCCGATCGGTGAGGACGAGTGTCGGCGTCGGATCTGTGGAGGCGGGAGCCGCGACCGCCGTGGTCGCGCATGCGATCAGAGCTGCCAAGGTCATGGCCGCTAGAACGGAGAGCCGTGACCCCGGGAGCCACGGAAATGCATGCGTGTGTCTTTGCAGCCCTCGGCCCATACGAGCATCCCGCTTCGAACGGGGACTGACCGGGCGGAACGACGAGCCCAGCCCACCATACGTCAGTACAATACTCGCCTTTTGGCGTGGCGTCATGATGGGTGAGGGTGCTGGACTCGGGGCGGGGCCCCTTTGACGGTGTGGCCGCCGCGGGCCGGTACCGTCCGGGTATGTCAGACCCGTGTGCAACACTCATCCTGGCGCCATCACGCGTGAACTTGACCCCGGCGGAGGGACGACCATGATCGCAGCGCTGGTCTACGACTCCGCCCTCGAGGAGTACACGTTCCCTGAGGGCCACCCGATGAAGCCCGTTCGCTTCCGGCTCGCGGTCGGGCTCATGCGCGCATGGGACCTGCTCGCCCAAGACGGCGATGCGGGTCTTGCACCCGGCGGCGTCCCGCGCGCGGCCATCATCAAGCCGACTCCGGCTTCGGACGACTCTATCCTTACCGTGCACACGATCGACTACCTTGATGCGGTCAAGGCGAGCGGCCTCGACCCCGATTCTGCGGACGCGCGCTACGGCATCGGGGAGCGAACCGACACGCCGGCCTTCGCAGGTATGCACGACGTTGCTGCGCTGGTTGTCGGTTCGAGCATCGCCGCGCTAGACGCGGTCCTCTCCGGTGCGGTCACCCGCGCGTTCGTGCCGGCGGGCGGAATGCATCACGCCCACGCGGACCGGGCGGCGGGATTCTGCATTTACAACGATCCTGCAATCGCGATCCAGCACGCGACGCGTGCGTACCCGGGTGTCCGCGTGGCCTACGTGGACATCGACGCCCACCATGGAGACGGCGTCGAGGAGGCGTTCTGTGTCCGCGACGACGTGCTGACGCTCTCGGTTCATGAGTCAGGCGTGTACCTGTACCCGGGCACCGGAAACGTGGACGACATCGGCACCGGTGCAGGGGAGGGTTTCGCGCTCAACGTCCCGCTGCCCATCCGAGCGGGTGCACAGGACTACGAACTCGTGCTCGAGCGCATCGTCGCCCCGGCGCTCCGGGCCTACCAGCCGGACCTGATCGTGCTGCAAGGCGGCGCAGACGCGCACCGAGACGATCCGCTGGCCGAGCTCGAGAACACCGTCGAGGGCTACACCAACACCGTGGCCGGCATCGTTCGCTTGGCCGATGAGCTGTGCGACGGCAAGCTCGTGATGACGGGTGGGGGCGGCTACGAGCCGTACTCTGCGGTTCCTCGGCAATGGGCGTGCGCGATGGCAGAGCTCATGGGCGCAGACACGCCTCCGTTCTTGCCCACGGCGTGGGTGCAAGCGTCGCACGCTGCTGCCGCCGGGACGCCAGCTCCTCGCGTGGGCGTCCTCACGTTCATGGAGGCCACGCCCGATCCTGTCGATGAGGAGGCCGAGGAAGCGCTCAAGGGGACTGAGGCCGTCATCGCAGGGCTGTTGAGGACGCATCCGCTGCTGAGGTAGCCATGAGAGCGTGCATCGCGTTCGCCCATTCGACCACACGGGTTATATATACATAGTGTGGTAATATAACCACACATCGTGGTAGAAAGGTGATGGTGATGATGACTCCGGTCCTGGAAGCGATTCTTGGCAGTCGATCGGCCGTGCAGACGCTGCTGTTTATCGAGGCCTACGGGTCGGGGTATGCGTCTTGGATCGCGAATACCTTCGAGGTATCGGTCATGGCGATACAGCGCCAACTGCGCAGGTTCGAAGCAGAAGGCGTGTTGGTGAGCCGGACTGTCGGCAGGACTCGCGTGTTCGAGTTCAACGTTCGCAATCCCACCGTGCGCAACCTGAAGCAGTTCTTGGATTCGGAGTTGGGGCTGCTGCCGGATGCTGAGGTCAAGAAGTACTTCCGGCAGCGTCAACGGCCGAGGCGCACAGGGAAGGGGTTGGCATGACGGCGCCGATCTCAGCCGATACGACGCTGGAGGAGCTTGCCGCAATCGTGAGTCAGGCCCTCGAACTCGCAAGCATCTCGGCCGTTCTGTCGGGCGGCGCTGCCGTGTCGATCTTCAGCGACAACGAGTACTCGAGCTATGACCTCGACTTCGTCTCTACGCATCGGCTCAAGGAAATTGGCGAGGCACTGGCTCCGCTCGGGTTCACGCGGACTGTCGGTGCTCGCCAGTTTGAGCATCCGGGCACGGAGTGGTTCATCGAGTTCCCGGCCGGTCCACTGGCGTTTGGCGAGACGACCATTGATGATGCCGAGACGTGGACGCTGGAGACCGCCTGCGGCCCCCTCCGGATCATTACTCCGACCCAGAGCATCATGGATCGGCTTGCGGCATACACCCACTGGCATGACAACCAGGCGTGGGACCAAGCGGTCATGATCGCGAGGCGCCAACGCGTGGACTGGCAGGAGCTCCTCATGTGGGCCGAGAACGAGGGGTTGGACGCCGAGGCGATCCGGCGGGTGAAGCGCGCGGCCGAGGCATAGAGGCTCGTCGGGTGCACAACCCAGGGTGGGGGCTCTCAACTTGAGTATATGCATCAGGTAATAGCCTGTTGGGCTACATGCATAACGCAGGTAATAGCCTGTTGCACGGTCATGTTATGACAGGTTATAGTGTGTCAAGACATGGTGATACGACAGGGAGAAACCTGTGAACAAGAGCGATAGGGCGGACCGAGCTCGCCAGATGCTGGACAAGCGATTCAAGGAGCTGCCCCCGCCATCGGCCTATGCACCACCGCGCGCGGGCTGGATCCGTGCCATCCGCGATGCCCTCGGTCTGTCTGCGGCGCAATTGGGCCGGCGGATGGGTGTGAGTGGGGCCACCGTGAGCGAGCTCGAAGCCAATGAGCGAGAGGGCGGTATCCGCCTCTCCTCTCTCAGGCGAGCCGCCGAGGCAATGGACTGCACGCTGGTATATGCGCTGGTACCTCGTGACACCCTGGAGCGGACGGTGTCGCGGAGAGCGGAGCACATATGGGCCAATCTCCAGCGGCACACGGATCAGACCATGCGGCTCGAAGCACAGGAGGCTGAATGGTCGGAGCGTTCACGCCAAAGGCAGATAGACGAGATCATCCGTTCCCGCACCCTGTGGTCGGATAGTTGGGATGAGCTGTGAGCGGCTCGAAGGACCTCGGGGTTGAACCAGAGGGTGCGACCCCCCTGGGGCCCGATGAGCTCGTTGGGCTGATCCCGACGTCGGTAAGCAATCGTTCCGAGCTGAACGAGGTCGAGCAAGAGAACATCGCTGATGCAACGCGCTGGGCGTTCGGTCAGAAGTGGACCGCGGAGACCCTACTCTCAGAGCAGGCCCTTCGACAGCTGCACAAGCGGATGTTCGGAGATGTCTGGAAGTGGGCGGGCACGTTCATGCGCATTCCGGTGAAGCCGATCACCTGTTCCACGGCAAGCCGGACAGCGTTCCGCCGCAAGCCGGACGGTCTTGCGCCAGGCGGCGCTTCGTACACTCAGAGTGACGCGGTGTCCGGCTTCAGGTCAACTTCCGCGGACG
>JAXMKZ010000048.1 GCA_034370385.1 Coriobacteriia bacterium | reverse complement strand
CCGACTGCGATGCCATCGCCGCCAAGCTCAACTCACGGCCGCGGAAGCGGCTCGGATACCGGACCCCGGAGGAATGCTATGCACAATCGTAGGAAGGCCCTCAGAAAGGCTCAGTGTTGCGATTCAAACTTGAAGTCAGGCACTCCATCGAGGCGATCGAAGCCCCCCTTACGATACGCGAATCACCTGCGAGACGCCCATCGGCGGTTGACAATCACCTCGATGCGAGATATTTTGATGTTTGTCTAAATATCTAATGATGTGAAGGTGACGCATGCAGGGCGATCTCTTCAAAGCACTCTCCGACGCAACACGCAGGGATATCCTGCGCCTGCTGCGCGACGGTGATCTCACCGCAGGAACGATCGCCGACAACTTCTCGATCTCAAAACCGTCGATCTCCCATCATCTCGCTGCCCTGAGGAACGCCGGGCTCGTCACAACGGAGAGACGCGGTCAGGAGATCGTCTATTCGCTCAACGCAACTGTGTTCCAGGAACTGATGGCCTACAGCCTCGAGTTCCTCGACAGCAACGATGAAGGAGGACCCGAGGAATGAAGCTCAAGGACATGCCCATGCTCCCGCTGGTGATGATCGCTCTCATGTTCGCAGTGGGCGCATACGTCTACCCCCATCTGCCCGCACAGATTCCTGTGCACTGGAACGCGGCGGGAGAGATCGACAGATGGGCTCAATCGACAGTCTGGAACGTGTTCGCTGAGCCGCTGATGGCTCTTGGATTCTACGTGCTCTTCATGGTGATGCCCTACTTCGACCCCAAACGCGCCAACATCTACAAGTCCAAGCCGGTGTACTTCCTCGTCTTGGACGCTGTCACTGCGCTTATCATGCTCATGTTCTTCGGTGGACTGGCGGCAGCGTTCAACTCCTCGGTGCCCGTTGATCGCTTGGCGTTGGCCGGAATCGGCCTGATGCTCATGGTGCTCGGGAACTACATGGGTCGCGTGAAGCGCAACTGGACGATGGGCGTTCGTTTCAGTTGGACGCTATCTGACGACACGGTGTGGGCGAAGACCAACCGCCTTGGTGGGCGCCTCTTCTTCGGTGCTGGGGCACTGACGTTCGCCGGAGCATTCACACCCCCGCCATGGGGCATTACGATCATGCTCGTGTGCGTAGTGGCCATACTGCCAATCACATACCTGTACTCGATGAGGCTGTACAAGAGCCGGCACCCAGACCAGCCAAACCCCTCCGAACCCACAATCGAGGATCAGTTGCGAGCCGAATAGCCAGCGTCTGGTGATGTGGCTAACGTCGGGCGCTTCAGCCGCGCCCGCTGACTGACATGGTAGCCGAGGACTGGCGAAGTCGGCTGGAAGCGCTTGTTAGGCGCGTATCGGTGCCTGTTGTCCGACGTCGATATGGCCATCAATGAACTGCTTCGCTGCAGTGGTAAGGGGCATCAGCGTACCCACGATTGAGAGCGGCCAGAGGAATGGATCGCCACAATCACGGCTGGTTTCGATTGTCTGGCGCTCTTCGGCGAGCAGCGGCTGCTGCGAGACGAGCTTGTACGAATACAGCACCTCCAGTAGCTCAAGCAGAAGGGCGACGCATTGCCTGTTGCCCGGCTCGTAGTAGCGGCGACCGTGCGCGATTTCGTTCCTAAGACGACTGAGGAGTAGCACGTTCCGTTCAACCGGCGTATCCGGATCTAGTACCCACTGGAGTAGCGCGGCGGCATCCAGGATCGCGTGCAGGCGCAGGATATGGCCCTCGTTGATGGAGTGACCGGCAGTACGCAGCTGTTCGACATCCGCCGCGGAGAGAGGCCGTTCGAACATGACAACTGAGGGGTTGAGCGACCATTGCGTGTAGAAGGGGGGCATCGAGTAGTCAACGCTCCCCTTCGCCCCAGGGCCAGGTGCCGGAACGATAGATCGTGCTCGCAGCAGGTCTGACCATGCTACATCGACGGCATGACTGGCCGCACGTAGCTTTCCGGTATCCGTCGAACGCCGAGCGGCTGGCGGACAGTCGGGCGGTGACGGACAGCGCGGTACGGCACGGTACGCGCCATCCGGTATCGATGTAGAGCATTCCACGCAGCAGCTGTCCGGAGTCAGCCACCGATCGGATGCACAAGTTGGGCAGTACGCAGCTCGGGGCAAGGCTACTTCTCCGCCAGGCCGAGGACGACCCATGTTCCATCCGAGTTCTGCTGAACGGTGACGCGGGCATTTTTCGCGATGCGCTGCACCGGACAGTCCGCGATGACCTCTGTTCCATCTTCTAGACGCACGCGAGCGTTTCCGGTGGGGGTGCCCAGATCGAACATGCCAGTCGACGTCGAGCGATCGAACTCGTAGCTTACGAAGCCTGCCTCTTGCTCAGTGGAACTACTGCAGGCAGACAGGATCATCAGACCTGCAACGAGTACCGCCAGAAGTGTCACGACTCGTAGCTTGGACATACAGCTTCCCCCCTCGGTCACTTAATCGCGCCTAACGTCGGGCGCTTCAGCCGCGCCCGCTGACTGACATGGTAGCCGAGGACTTGCGAAGTCGGCTGGAAGCGCTTGTTAGCGTGGCGCCCGCAGGTCATCCGAGCGGTCGCTGATCGCGAAAGACGCGCGCCGAGAGCTCAACCGCCGATGCGTCCGGGACCATACCGCCGAGGACTCCAGGCGCGCGCGACGG
>JAXMKZ010000047.1 GCA_034370385.1 Coriobacteriia bacterium | reverse complement strand
TGGAGCTGTCAGTGAGTGAGGGCGTCGTGGCCGGATCTGCGCCGGAACAACCAAGCGTCGAGAAACCAACCAGGGCCAGCGCGCTCAGCGCAGCCGTCAGTCGTTTCGACCACCTCATCGAAGCCCCCCTCCGCCTAACGTCTTTGGGCATAACCTGCGGCTTTGCCCCTTGCGGTGTCAACCGTGACGCTTCTGGCCGTCAGGTTGATGCCCTGGTTAGATGGGTGCCGTTACCCGTCGAGGAACCGAATGACCTGATCGGCGACCGCGTCAGGGTGTAGGTCTGCCAGGTCGTGACCGGCATCTGGGAGCACGGCGACCTGTATTTGCGGCGCCACCTTCGACAGACGGGCGGCAGCGGCCTTGGGTGAACTCAGCTTCTCCCGCTCACCCGCGAGGTAGAGCACTGGCGTGCGTATCCTGCCGAGCTCAGCAGGAGTGAACACGCGCGGGCCGCGCATCACGTTGGTGGCGTTCGTGAAGCACTCGAGCCCGAGGACCATGTCCGAGACGTACTGCTCAAACTCCTGCGGTCGGAGCGCGGCCATGTCGGGCATCAACCATCGTAGCATCGCGCCAACCGTACGCTGGGACGGGCGGATGAATGCCGCGAGCGAGCGGGGCGCATTGGTCGCGTTGCGCCAACTCGCACCGCAGACGACGAGAGCCGGTGACATCCAAACGGTCTTGGCGAGCCGTTCCGGCGCATGACGCGCGTACTCCGCGGCGAGCCAAGCGCCGCGAGACACCCCGAAGATGCTCACGTCACGGGTGAGCCCGAGCGCGTCGAGCGACTCGTCGATCCACGCGAGGTAGTCACCGGTCCCGTCCGGTGGCCGGGCACACACGCTGCGGCCGAAGTCGTAGATGCTGTCGGGGCAGTAGACCCTGTGCCCACGCGACAGCGCCTCGATCAGCTGCGACGGCCACTGAAGCGAGTGCGCCCAGACTCCATTGAGCATCACGAGCGGCCGGCCGTGTTCAGGTCCAGTCGTGCGAATGAGGGTCTTCCCGTGCTCGGTATCGAGCACCATCGTCGTCCACGAAATCGGTGAGGCTGCCTCAAGCGCATCGTATCGGGCGAGGTAGCGCTCGCGCGTTTCCGCGGAGCGGAACGGGTGGTACTCCGATCTCGGTAGCTGCGCCACTGATTCCCCCGATCGTGAGTGGCACTCCATCTAACGTGTTAGGCATAACCAGCAACGCACGCGCTTCTCTTCCGCAGTCTACCTTCTGGTTGTCTGGTTGATGCCTTTGTTAGCGCTCAGCTCTCAGACCTCAGCTCTCAGTAGATGCAGGCGTCCAGTATCGAGAGGACTTCCTCCAGAACGGGCTCTGGCGCTATCCCGATACGCTTGACGCTGCGGGCTCGGTAGTCGAGGGACTTCACCTGTTCGACCATCACCACTCCTGTGACGGCCTCACCATCAGGAATCGAGACGTGGAAGGGGAAGTCGCGCCGCGTGTTCGTCACCGGGCACGCTATACAGAATCCCGTCGCCTTGTTGAACAGATCATTGCTCACCACAAGCGCGGGGCGCCGACCGCGCTGTTCGTGACCTGACTGCGGATCGAAGGTCACCGCGACGAAGTCCCCCTTGCGAGGGACATAGGCCGCCATCTACCACGCCTCGCGGCCGGCCGGAGGACCCCAATCGAGTTCCTCAGGCTTGTAGCCTTCGGGGATGCGAGCGATGAGCTGCTCGAGGTCGAGTCCGCCCCGCACGCGGCGTGCGGGTGTGATGACGAGAGAACCTTCATGCACGCTGACGTCGACCGCGTCGCCGACCTCTATCCGGGCGTCAGTGAGCAGTTCTTTGCTCAGGCGGAGACCCTGGCTGTTGCCCCACTTCTTGACTTTGGTGATCATGTCGCACCTCCAATGGATAGCCGAAGTATATCCACGATGATGCAAGCGAGTCAACGGTGCCGCTGTAGCGCTAACGTTGTTGCGCATAAGCTGCGCGCCACGTGCTTTCAGGTCGATTCTACCTTGTGCGCGTCAGCTTGATGCGCTTGTTAGCGATCAGCCGGAGTCGCGTCCATGGCCCGATGAAACGCCGCCGCCACAGCAGCAGCACCTGCGCTGTTCAGATGTGCGCCATCAAGCGTGAGGCTCAGCCCTCGCCTTGCCGCGACCCTGTCAACGCGCTGAGGTGTCTTCAGCAGCAATGCATCACGCAGTACACAGATCGCCCTCGATGCGACGTACCCGGATGGCGGGCTGTCATGCGGGGGCATGTAAAGTCGCAGGTCAAGATACTCGACGTTCGCATACTCCGACGCGATAGAGCACACGGATTCTGAGAGGGCCGCCAGCTGGCGGTTCCACTCGTTCTCGGGGCGCTCTCCCAGCATAAGAGGAGCAACCGCGACGACTCTGTGCGCCTTCGGCGACACCAAGTCCAGAAGACGCCGATAGTAGGACTCGAACGTCTGCCGGTCGCGCGACCAGGGATGGCGCAGCAGTCGTCGCACCCAGGGAAACGTCCAAGAGACCCGAGGGAATACGTCGTTCAAGCCAATCCATACGAACGCGATATCTGCTTCGCAGGCATGCGGCATCCGGGATAGCCGCCGGTATAGGCTGATCACGGAGTCTCCGCCCCTGCCCAGGTTGACGAGCGTGCGGTTGGTGTTCGCTTGCTGCAAGAGACGGAAGTACGACACGCCGGGTCTGCCGGCAGTCAGACTGTCGCCGAGGAAGACCACACGCATGACGAGCCCCTTCCTCACGCGAGCTAGCTCGGCACTTCTGTATCGCTAACGTGTTTGCGCATCAGCTGCGGCCGATACGCCTCACTTCCGCAGTCTACCTTCTGGCCGTCAGCTGGATGCGCTTGTTAGCCACCCGCCACCTCGTTTTGAGGAGGCACCGCCGTGACATGCCCGACGGCTTGGCTCGTACTCTGCGCTACGCCACTTACCTTCCACGCAACAGCAACACTCAAGGTGCGCACGGAGTCTTCGAACTCCCACTGGTACTCCATGGCGCCACCGGGAAGAGAACCCGTGTGATGCGCGGGGTGGGCGCACATAGCGTGATCGTGCCTGCCTGACCGCATGTCGATGAAGTCCGCATCGAGCGTGGGGTGTCCGCGGTCATCGCGGTCCGCCCAGTCGAGTCGAAGTTGAACGTTGTACGCTCCGGCAGGGAAAGGCTCGAAGAAATGGCAACGGCTGTCGAGCCGCGTCACGAGCTCAGTTGTGACGCCGGTCTCTCGACTAGTGACATAGACGTGGGCGACGTTCTTTGCGAGTCCCGCCGCATCGAGTGGATCGGCCAAGCGTCCCCTCTTCCTAGGTGTGACTAACGTTCTTACGCTTCAGCTGAAGCGCGCCTCACCGCGCTTCTGTGATCGAGTCTACCTGACAGGGGCGCGCTTTCTGCTGGAAGCGTGGGTTAGGCACGCACGCTACTCAGTTCCTCGCCCATTCCTTGAAGCACCCGCTCGACGAGAGCTGGATCGACGTGATGCTCGTAGTTGCCCATCCATACCGTGAGAGTATCCCGATACGTGCTGATGGTCGCCCCGAAGCCAGGTCCTTTCGGAATCGAGCCAGTCATGTGTGCGGCAATCGGCAATGCATCACCGAAGGCCAGTCGAGCCTCATCCATGACGCCGATATTCATGACAATCGGTGCGGCCGTGCCGGATCGGTACATACTACGCAGCAACAACGTCATAATCGCCTGTATAAGCCGGTAGAAACGTACCGGCTTTGCCAAGAACTTCGCGCCCCAAAGCGATTCCCTGCAAGGTCGCACTCCTTCCGTGACCCGACCTAGAGCAGCGGCGAAGTCATCGTCCCTTTGGTGCACAATCACGGGGGTTGATGACCCCGCCAAGACGCACATGCGCATGATGCTCGCCTCGTCCGTGTACTGTCGGGCGTTCGACGTGATGCTTGGAGTGAACGGGACCCCGGTGTCGGGGGGATAGACTCGCGCTAGCGAACGCATGAGCGCCGTGAGAAGCATCTCGGTCACTGTCGCTCCCCGCGCATCTCCATAGTCCTTCACAGCAGCGAACTGCTCGGGACCCAGGGTGAGACGGCGTACGCTCAAGTCGCTTCCGGTACCAGCGGGCAGCGGCATCTTCCACTTGTTGGCTGCGGGACGCACGGAACCTCGGTTCGCCGCTTCTCGCTGATCATCACTCATGGCGTTCCACAGATCGCCGCCACTTGGGCGCGGAGTGAGATTCGGGGGAATGGAGTACGCGCGATCCAGGAGCAAGCGCGAGTAGGTGTCGGCGAGCGTGTAGGCTAGCTCCTTGGTCGCCCACCCGTCAGCCACAATGTGGTCGAGTCTCAGACACACTTCATCATGTGCCTCGGTGCGCAGAAGGCGAACTGCCAGCCGCGGTCCGTGCTCATCGAACGCCTCACCATGAAACGCGGCAGCATCCTCTTCGATATCGCGGGTGTCAACGACGGAGAAGTACAGTGAGTCATCGAGATTCGCGCAACGCTCCCACTCCGCGCCGGAGAAGCCTTCCTTGAACCAGCAGCCGAGAACGGGCTCAGCATCGAGCAGTAGCCGCACGGCACGGGAGAGCACCGCAGCGTCAAGGCGTTCATCGAAGGTGAGACGGCATCCGAGGACCAGATACCCCAGCGGACGTATCATCGCGGTGGACAGGTCGCCACTTGCGACCGGTATGCGCGAGGGAATATCTACAGGTTGCATATCACGAGCTCCTCCCGTACAGCCCCAGCTGTGTCTAACGTCGGGCGCTTCAGCCGCGCCCTCTGACTGACATGGTAGCCGAGGACTGGCGAAGTCGGCTGGAAGCGCTTGTTAGGCACACGTCTCGGCGTCGCTCCAAGGTAAGTCCCACTCGACGTACCAGTGGATGACCTTCAACGCGCTCACCGCACTGTCGCCCCATTCGTAGAAGCGAAAGCCCCATTCCCACATGGCGTCCGACAGTCGACCCGCGTCGAAGTGGGCCGAACCAGCCATGAGGTCAACGAGGACGTCAGAGAGATCGTGGGACAGGCGTGAGCCGGCGGTATTGGGTTCCGAGGGGTCGACCGGAACGAAATGCTGGTCGCGCTCTGCGATGTAGTCTGAAAGCGCCTGCGCACGAGGCGGCCATCCGCGATACCAGCGCTCGTACTCAGGATTGGCCGCGACGTCCCGGTCCTGGAAAGCGTCGTCTCCACTGGAGCCCACGTGGTAGTCGCACGTGCATCCGATCGCGTAGCCAGCCACGTACAGTTGCCCGAGCAGTCCCGCCAGTGTGCGTGCGAAGACCTCCCAAGTGACTTCCTCGGGACCGGAGAGCAGCTTCTCGTAGCTACGGACCAGGTCGCGGAACGCAGACCAGTCGTAGTCATCAACCAGGCTCACAGTTCGCCCGCGCGTTTCTGTTGTGCCTAACGTGTTAGGCATGAGCAGCGGCCCACACCCTCTCTTCCGCAGTCTACCTTGCGCCGTCTGCTGTTGCTCCTATGTCAACTCTACACCGCGAGGGCAACCAGAACGGTAGCGAAGTCCGCATGTACGACTGTGCCCGC
>JAXMKZ010000046.1 GCA_034370385.1 Coriobacteriia bacterium | reverse complement strand
CGCGACCGCGCTGTGCGAAGGTGCGTTCGGCGCCACCAGCACCGCGGATGCCGCGCTGACCACCGTCGTCGTCAACAGCACCGCTATCGCGCGTATCGGCGGCCGCAGCAACATCGACGTCATCGGCGCGCTCACCGTCTCGGCCCTGAACCACGTGGATGCCACCGCGACGAGCGACGCCTCGGCAGCGACCTACGGCGGCTCGGTCGCAGTCGTCACTGTTAACGAGGAAACCATCGCCTCCATCGAGGGAAGCGGTACCATCGACGCGTACACGGTCGACATCATCGCGCTGTCCATCATCTCCGGCGTGACCAGCTCCACCGCGAGCATGGGTGGTGCGTCGAGCAACGAGACCACAACCTCAGAACTGACTTCCGGCTACGCGGACACGAGCAGCGGCTCGCTCACGGTCGGGGCCGCGATAGCGGTGAGCGTTCTCAACGGCGAGACGCTCGCGCACGTGTCGTCAGCGGGTGGGGATCTCATCGTCACGTCGACGGGCGCGCAGCGCATCCTGGCTTCGTCGCAGCGGACATCACGGGCAGACGCTGACGGCCGCCCGGCGGATTCGTCGTCGGAGGAGAACAGCGTCGGCGTCGCGATAGCGGTCAACGTCGCGAGCACCTCGACCCGATCGTTCGTCACCGGCCCGGTCACTCTCGACACTCCGTCGCTCTCCATCGAGGCGACGATGCCCGCGTCCGGCACATCAGGCGCGACGGCCATGTCAGGCCTGACCGATTCCCGGGCGCCTCCGTCGGTCGCCGGCGCACTCGCTGTCAACGTCTCTGGCGGCGAGCTCAGCGCTTCTGTCTTCGGTGACGTGATCGTCACCGGCGCCGTCTCGCTTCTTGCGAGCGGCGAGTCCTCCTCTTCGGCGAGTGCGCTTGGTTCGACCGAGGGCACCGCATCCGGTGTGGGTGCGAGCTTCGCACTCAACATCTCCGCCAATGACGTGGCCGCACAGATCGCGGACGGTGCCACGCTCTCCGGCGCGGCAGACCTCTCCCTGAACGCGCAGTTCGACGCGACCGCCAACACGGAAGCGACCGCGGGCAGCGCTCTGGGCGCGGGCGAGATCGGCGTGGCCGGCGCTGTGGCCACCACCGTCTCCAGCAACGACGTCGCCGCGCGCATCGGCTCCGGCTCCGCATTGGGCGTCAAGGGCGACTTCGACGCGACGGCCAACCTCTCCGGTCGCTCAAGTGCCCGGGCAGACGGCAAGACGGGCGGCACCTCGGTCGCCGTGGGCGCCGCTGTTGCGATCAACATCGCGACTGACGACGCCGTCGCCACCACGGCCCGGAACATCGACGCCAGCGGAACCGTGACGTTCCAGGCGTTCCTCGCGTCCGCGGGCTCCGCGGACGCCATCGCGAGTGCCGCCGGCGCGTCCGGCGAGACCACGGACACCTCCGGTACCTTCGGAGTCGACGGTCTCATCAACGCCGAGCGTTCGCACGCCGCGAGCACCGCTGCCGAATCCACCGGAACCGCGGGTGCGTCCGAAGACGCGTCCGGCACCGGTATCCCGAAGGCCGAGACTTCAGACGGCCCCGTGTCAGTCGCGGCAGCGATCGCGGTCAACGTCACCACCGGCCACGCGCGTGCGCACATACCGGACGGCCGCGTGATCAGTGCGGGCGACACGCTGACGCTTCGCTCGAGCAACAACGCGGACGGCTCCGCGCTCGCGGATGGTTCGGCGACCAACACCGACGGAGGCACGGGCACGATAGGGGCGGCCGTCGCGATCAACGTGACGGACATGGTCAACGAGGCGTCCATCGGTGATGCCACGGTCACGGCCGGTGGGCTCGTTCTCGAAGCACTGATGACTGACGTCGACGGCGACGTGTCCCACACCGCATCCGCTGAGGCCTCCGCTGGCGCCGGCTCGGGCCAGTTCGGCGTGGCCGGTGCGGTCGCGGTGAACGTCTCGCCGGTCACCACCCGCGCAGGCGCAGACACCCGCGCGACCGTCGTCATCGACACTGTCATCGCCGGCGACGGCGACGTGTCGTTCTCCGCGGAGAGCACGTCGTCCGCGACGGCGACGGCCACTGGCGCCCAAGAGGGCGCGAGCGATGCCGGCATCGGTGCCGGGGTCGCGGTCAATGTCGTCAGCAACAGAGTCACCGCTGAGCTCGGCGACGACGCCACGCTTTCGGGCGCGAACGACTTCGCGCTGAACGCGGCGTCCGACGCGACCGCGGAGGCGTACGCTGCGGCCGGCGGCGAGTCAGGGACCGGCCTAGGCTTGGGTGGCGCCGTCGCCACCACCATCGCCAGTAACACCGTTCGCGCGCAGCTGGGATCCGGCGCGAAGCTCGTCATCTCCGGCGATCTGGACGCGACGGCCGCCCACAAGGGCAGCTCGAAGTCCAAGGCCGTCGGTGACGCCACCAGCGGCGAGGTCGCCGTGGGCGTCGTGATCGCGCTGAACATCACGACCGACGACGTTTCCGCCACGACCGGGCGCGATGTCGATGCCAGCGGGACGGTAGCCTTCCAGGCGCTGTGCGCCTCGGCAGGTTCGGCAGAGGCATACGCGAGCGCCGCCGGCGCGGCAGCGGAGACCTCTGAGACGTCGGGTACGCCCGGCGTCGACGAGCGGATCGGCAAGGAACAGTCGCTCGCGGCATCCATGTCCGCTGAGACCTCCGCGTCCGCGGACACCTCCGGGACCTCGATCCCGAAGGCCGAGTCGTCCGACGGCCCCGTGTCTGTGGCCGCCGCTATTGCCGTTAACGTGACGACGTCGCATGCCCGCGCGACCATTCCCTCTGGTCGCGTGATCAAGGCAGGCGACACGCTGACCTTGCGCGCCAGCAACAACGCCGACGGCTCCGCGCTCGCGGATGGCTCTGCAACCAACGACGCCGAAGGCAAGGCCACAATAGGCGCGGCGGTAGCGATCAACGTGTGCTCGGTCCTGAACGAGGCGTCCATCGCCACATCCACCGTCACCGCCGGGGGACTCGTACTCGAGGCTCTCATGACCGACGTCGACGGCGACACGACGCACGCGTCGTCCGCGGAGGCTTCGGCGGGCGCGGGCTTCGGCAAGACCGGTGTTGCCGGTGCGCTCGCCGTCAACGTCGCGCCCATCGTGACGACCGCGTCACAGGGTAGCGGCTCGACCGTCGCGATCACCGGCGGCGGCAACGTGTCATTCGACGCGGAGAGCTCGACTTCTGCTGAGAGCGCCGCCACGGCCTCGCAAGAGGGTGGCGGCGACGTGGGCGTTGGCGCGGGCATCGCGGTCAACGTGGTCTTGAACGACGTCACGGCGGAACTCGCGAACGGCGCCGTGCTCAACGGTGCGCGCGACTTCGCACTCAATGCTGAATCCGACGCAACCGCGCGGACCTACGCGAGCGCCGGCGGCGAGGCCAAGAGCGGCCCCGGCATCGGCGGCGCTGTCGCCACGACGATCGTCGATAACTATGTGCGCGCGCGTGTGGGTACGGGCTCTACGCTGAAGCTCACGCGTGACTTCTCCGCGAACGCGGCCAGTTCGGGTGCCTACCGGACGAAGGCCGATGGCGAGGCGGCGGGATCCGACGCCGCCATCGGCATCGTGATCGCGGTGAGCATCGTCAACGATACCGCGCTCGCCACCACGGACCGCGCACTTGAGGCGACGGGCGCGGTCGCGTTTGGCGCAGCGTGCGCGTCTTCTGCACAGGCCATCGCGCTTGCCAGCGCCGTGGGCACTTCGGGTGAGAGCACAGAGACATCCGGCACCGCCGGCGTGGACGACAAGATCGCTAAGGAGATCGGCCAGGCCGGACAGCAGGGAGCCGCCGGTGGAGCCGGTGGAGCCGGCGGTGGAGGCGGGGGCGGCGGCGGGAGTTCGACGCCGCCGCCGGCGGGCTCTTCCGATGGACCGGTCTCTGTCGCGGCCGCCATTGCCGTGAGCGTCATCGACTCCACGGCCCGGGCGATGATTCCCGCGAACGGGCGCGTCGTCTCGGGCGGCGTGGTCTCGCTGGACGCGCGCAACAACACGGACACGCGCTCTCATGCGGACGCGTCTGCAACGACGACTGCGACGGCGCCGGCGTCGGTTGGTGCCGCGGTCGCTCTGAACCTCGCGAACGTCACCAACGAGGCCGTCATCGGTCACCGTGCTACCGTGAACGCCCAGGGCGTGCGTCTGACCGCGATGATGGCGGACGTGTCTGGCGACAGGACCCACGCCGCGAGCGCCGAGACCACGTCAGGCGCAGGTGGGGGCAAGGTCGGTTTCGCCGGATCGCTTCCGGTGAACATCGTCTTCAACCACACGCGAGCGGTCATCGAGTCGGGCGCGGTCGTCGCATGCACGACGGGTGACGTGATCCTAACTGCGGAGTCCTACCAGTCTGACGAGGCCAGCGCGACGTCCAACGCAATGGGCAAGACTGGCATCGGCGCGGCCGTTGCCACGAACGTGCTTCTGTCCGACACGCGCGCCGAGATCGAGGACGACGCGGTCATAACGGGCGGCGGAGACTACGCAATCAACGCGGTCTCAGGCCACTGGGTCTGGACCGCGACGGAGGCGGGCGCCACCGGCGGCACCGCTATCAGCCCGTCGGTCGCCGTCGCAGTCGTCATCGACAAGACGACCGCGCGCCTGGGTCGTTCGGCGACGGGCTTGAGCGCGACTGGAAACGTGACGGTCGCATCCAAGCATTCGGCACAGATCGATACTGTCGCGGACGGCAACGCGAAGTCTGCTGGCATCGCGGTTGGCGCAGCGGTTGGCGTCAACGTCATCCTGCCGGAGACGAGCGCGGAGATCGCCCGCGACGTGCAAGGCGCGTCAGTCAGCGTTATCTCGACGTCGACCGTTTCCAGTAGCGTCATCTGTATGGCCAGCGCTAGTGGTAATGCGACCGAGTCCGCCGAAGGCACCCCGACCCGCGACGCGGACTCCGAGGCCGGAGCCCAGGTCAACAACAACCCGAACGTCAACAACAACGTCTCGTCGGACAAGACCGATCTGCCGAAGTCGAAGGATGAGACCGGCGACTCTTCGGGGTCGTCCGGCGCGAGCAAGACTTCGCGCGACAAGACCGGTCAGAAGTCTGCCGGTGTGGGAGTCGCCGCGGCCATCAGCGTCAACGTTGTGACCGTGACGAACCGGGCGAGTATCGCCGATGGCCTGACGGTCTCTGGCTCCGGCGGTCCGGTGAACGTCGCCGCAATCGCTCAGACCGATGCGTTCGCGAAGGCTACGGGCAGTTCCGTCAGTACGAGCAGCGGTCAGGCCCGTATCGGTGCAGCCGTCGGACTGAATGTTGTGAGTGCCACGAACATCGCTTCCACGGGTACCGGCACCAGCATAACGGGGAACGGAATCGCCATCGAGGCGATCATCCCCGACGGCGAGACCGACGATGTCGTCGTCTGGGGAATGTCCGCGTCCGGCGGCAAGGACCAGGCCAATATCGCGGGTTCTGTGGCCGTTAACGTGGTCTCTCGCACCAACCGCGCGTCGGTTGGCGCCAGTTCAGCGCTCCGTTCGACCGGTGCGCTCACGGTCCGCGCGACTTCGGCGGACCGCCTTCAAGCGCTTGCCGCCGGTGGCGCGCTCAGCATGAGCGGGGTTGGTGTGGGCGCGGCAGTCGCGGTGCAGGTCGCCACTCTGACGACCGAAGCGACTGTCGACTCCGGCGTGCAGCTGGATGCGTCAGAGGCCCTGAGTGTGACGGCCGAATCCTCACTGCAGCCCGTCGCGGCCCCGATCCCGTCATTCGTCGCGAGCCTGACGGGGACGCCGTACTTCACCACGCTGGCGGTTGCGGGGGGCTTCAGCCAGGGCAACGCGGGCGTGGGTGGCTCGGTGCTGGTGGATGTCTTCCTGATCACCACGCGCGCCGCCATCGGTGACTCGGCTCAGATCAACCAGACCGTGACCCCGGGCATCGCACAACACGTCAAGGTCGCCGCCAAGGACACCACCGCGATCAAGGACTACGCGGGCGGAATCGGTGGAGCGACGGGTACGGCCGGAGTAGGGGTTTCGGTCGACGTGGTCGTCCTGACCCAGGACGTGGAAGCGTCGATCGGATCGAATGCTGCGATCAGCGCTGCCGGTTCGATGGAAGTGACCGCGACCTCGACGATCGACCTGGACCTGCTCTCAGTCTGCGCCGGCGTGTCCGGCGGTACTGCAGGCGTCGGGGGCTCGATCGTCGTCATCGTGCCGAGCACGTCGACGTTGGCGTCCGTCGGGGACAATGCTGTAGCCAGTGTCGGCGGCGACTTCGCGGTGACTGCCACGCACAGGGGTGACTTGATGATCATCTCCGGTGCCGCAGGGGGAGCGAGCACGGCGGGTGTCGGCGGGTCGATCGTCACAGTCGTTCGCAGCGATGAGACCAAGGCGTCGGTCGGTAAGGGCTCGACGATCGTGGCGGGCGGCGACGTGCGGGTTGCTGCTGTCGCCCATGACACGGTCAATGTGTGGGGGGTTGCGGCCGCAGGTGGCGGAACCGCAGGCGTCGCGGGCGCGATCGTCACGTTGACGATCACCTCCACGGTGGACGCTCTTGTCGATGACAACACATCTCTCACCGCTGGCGGGGACTTGACCGTCAGCGCGGACTCAACGTCGGGGCTCGTCACCGCCGCCGGTGCGGCGGGAGTCGGCGGGACCGCGGGTGTCGGCCTGTGTGTGGTCACGGTCGTGAAGACGGATACAACCACATCGCGCACTGGATCGAACACCCTACTTTGGAGCAACGGTGGACTGACCACGCTCGCGGCGACCTCGACCGATGACAGCGATCTGGTCGCTATCGGCATCGCCGCTGCGGGGACAGTGGACTTCAAGGCCTCGGTCATCACGTTCGTCGAAAACGAGACCACGAAGGCGCTCTTGGGAGCCGGTAGCACGATTCGGGGTCCGAACGGCGTTGTGATCTCTGCAAAGCACGGCTGCACCGACGACCATGAGGTGACGATGGTGGCCGGTGCAGTGGGTGGAGCAGGCACCGCGAGCATCGGACTCTCGGATATCAACTACGTGCGAGACGACGAGACGAGCGCGATCGTCGGTGCCGGTTCGGCAGTAATCTCCGGCGGGAACGTCACCATCTCCGCCGATTCGATCGACGAGCTGTCGGCAGTGGCCGTGACGGGTGGCGGTGCCGGAGCCGCGGCGGTATCAGGGTCGGTCGTCGTAGTCGTCAGCGACGGGTGGACCGAGGCCTCGCTGGGCAGTGGCAGCTCGATCACGGCCAGCGGCACGGTCAGCATCTCCGCCACGAGTGACACCGACATGCTGGGAATCGCCGGCTCGGTCGCCGGTGGCGGCGCGGCAGGCGTGGGTGGCGGGTCCGTTGCCATCGATGCCGAACACGTCACGAAGGCACTCGCGGGCGACAGCGTGGCAATCACCACGGGTGGCGCCTTCTCGATCACTGCGACTTCTACGGTCGATATCTCGGCTTACACCGCGTGCGCATCGGGCGGTGGAGCCGCAGGAGTATCCGGTGCTGTCAACGTGCTCCTGCTGGGCGAGACGGTGGAGGCCACCTTCGGTGCATCCGGCACCATCGCCGCCGCTGGCGGCGTCACCGTGCGCGCGAGCCGGGTGACCGATGTCACGTCGTTTGCCGGCGCGGCCGCTGGTGGCGGAGCCGCTGGTGTGGGAGTGTCTTCCAGCACCATCGTGGAGACGGACAGCGTCAAGGCCGGCATCGGTGCCGGCACGCACGTCACCGCAGGCGGAGACGTGACGGTTTCGGCGAACTCCAGCGAGACGATCTACAACCTTGGCGTCGCTGGTGCCGGCGGCGGTGCCGCAGGCGTTGCAGGCTCCGTCACCGTCGTGATCCTGGATGAGACCACGTGGGCCTGGCTGGGCGACGGTGTGCACGTGCACGCGCTGAAGACAGGACTCACGCCGAAGGTCTCCGTGACGGCCAGTGATACCACCGACACGATGACGCTCGCGGGTGCCGCGTCCGGTGGAGGTGCGGCAGGGGTCGCCGAGAGCGTCGACGTGCTGACAGTCAAGAAGCGCACCCAAGCGTGGGTGGGTGGCGTCAATTCGGTAATCGAGGCCGGCGGAGATGTCGTCGTCGCTGCGACGTCGGTCGAGGACGTCAACTCCATCAGCCTGACGGGCACGGGCGCCGGTGTCGCCGGCGTGCCGGGCGGTGCGGCCGTCCTCACCTTCGACCTCACGACGCGAGCATTCATCAATGGCCCGGGGACGGTCACTGCGGGTGGCAGCATCTTGGTATCCGCATCTGACATCGAGGACGTCGACGTGATCACCGGGAACCTGAGCGGTGCCGGAGCGGTCACCGTTGGCACGGCGGCTTCGGTCATCATCGTCACGAAGACCACGGAGGCATACGTCGGCCCGACCGTCACCATGACCGCGGCCGCTGCGGGCGCCGGTCTGAGCGTCGCAAACGGAACCTTCGGCACTGCACCGGCCGAGACCGGCACGGGGCAAGTGTCGGTTGCCCAGCCGGACTTCACTGGGACGCAGCTCGCGACGAATGTCGCTCTTGGCGACATGTACGGCGCAAGGCAGGTGGCCGTTCCCGGCCAGACGGCGGGCTTCCGCGGAATCGCGGTTGTCGCGACGAACTGCGACGACATCGCCTCGTACGCAATCAGTGGAAGCGCCTCGGGAGTCGTCGCTGTGAACGTGGGCGGGTCCGTCCACATCGCTAACATCACCACGCGCGCGTACGTGGCTCAAGGTTCCACGCTGGGCAGCAGCGGATCGCTCCTTGTGTCTGCCGGCACCAGCTACACGCATATCGGTGTGGCGGCGGTGCTGTCCGGAAGCGGCGCGGCAGCCGTGTCGCCCGGGGCGGTCATCATCATCCCGACGCTCGTTACCGAGGCCTATCTCGCAGACGGCGTTCGTGCCACGGTGTCCGGCGATGTCGTCGTGGTCGCGAGGGCCAGCGAGGATATCCTCGCGGTCGCTGTGGGGGCCGCCGGTTCGGGTGGTGTCGGAGTCGGCGGAGCGGTACCGGTCGTGATTCTCGCGTCCAGCACGTCGGCTCACATCGGCGCGACCGCCGCGAGCGCTGCGGCCGGCGCGGGCGTCATCGCCCAAGGCAACGTGCTCGTTCTGGCGACCGACGACACCGACATCGAGGTCATCGCCGGTGGCGCGGGTCTGGGCATCGGCGCTGCCGGTATCGGCGCCTCTGTTGACGTCACCAAGGTCACCAAGCAGACCAAGGCGTACCTCGGTACCTACGCATCTGTCGACGCGCGTGCGACGACCGCAAGCGGTCTGACTGACGTCTACACCGGAGTCATGTCCGGAGCGACGTTCCAGACGTACGGCAGCATCGGTCAGACGTTCAAGGGCGTGGCGGTCCAGGCTGGTTCGAGTGAGGACATCCTCGCCATCGTGGTTGCCGGAGGTGGCGGGTTCGGGGCAGGAATCGCCGGAGCCGTGGGTGTGAACGTCATCTCGTCCAACACTCAGGCCTACATCGGCGACAACGCGCTCGTGAACACCACTGCAGGCGCCGAGGGTGTGCTGCAGTCCGTGAGCGTCGTGGCGGCGAACAAGGCCAAGGTGCTTACGGTGTACGGCAGCCTTGGCGGAGGCATCGTCGGGATCGGCGGCTCTGTCGACGTGGGGATGCTTCGCAACGACGTCGCGGCCTACGTGGGTAACGGCGCGCACGTGCAGGCGACCCACAACGTGAATGTGGTTGCGCTGTCGAACGCCGATGTCGACGCGTATGTGTTCAGCATAGGCGGCGGTATCGTCGGAGCGGCGGGTTCAGTCTCCGTGTGGACCATCGGCGGTACCAGCAACCAGACCTACACGGTGGACAACAACGGCGGTGCCGCGAACCAGTCCGCTAGCGCGCTACCCGCCAGCGTGGTCAACATGGCCGACCACCAGTCTGACGGCTCAGACCCCAACGGCGGCTTCCGCCGAATAGTCTCGGGCTATGGCGGCACGGGCGACGCCGACACGAGGGTCGCCAACGCCACCGCGGCCGCGGGTACCAGCATCACGGCCGCCGCGCCTTCAACGGTCACCGGGACGGCGCTGGGCTGGACGCCACCGGCGACGATCGTGCCTCGCGGTACGGTGGCGTTCATCGGCTCATATGCCACGGTGCGCGCAGACGATGACATCACCGTGCGCGCCGATTCGGCGGTCAACTACTACGGGCTCATCGGCCAGGCCTCGGGTGGCATCGCGGGCATCGGAGCCTCGATCGCGGTCGTGGGCAACCATCTGAACACAGAGGCGTTCATTGGTTCACATGCGACCGTCGCCGCGGGTACGGCGGCAACGGATGATCTGACCGTCGCGGCGAACGGCACATCCACGCTGGATGTTGACGTTTTCGCAGGTCAGGGTGGGGGTGTGACGCTGGGCGCACAGGTGGGTGTCTTGACGGACGCCTCCAGCCAGCGTGCCCACATCGATAGCTACGCGACGATCGAGCGCGCCGGCGGGGTCGTGACCATCGCGGCAACCGCGGATCGCGACGTGATCTCCAGCCAGGTCAGCGTCTCGCTGGCCGGTGTCGCAGCCGGCGCATCCGTGTCCCTTGCCGAGATCACCGGAACGACGAGCGCAAGCACCGGTGACGTGCAGATCGGTTCGCTGGCGCGTGTGGGCTCGTTGGTCATCGCGGCGACGTCCGACGCCACTGTCGATGCCGATGCTTGGGCGGTTCAGGGCGGTGTAGCGACAGTGAGCGGCTGTGTTGCGACCGCGTACGTCCACCCGACCGTATCCGCGTCGCTTGGCACCGGTGCGGATGCGAGGGCGATCGGCACGGTGACGGTCACGAGTTCTTCGCTCACATCCGTTGACGCGAAGGCGTTCGGCGTGAATGTGGGCGCTGCAGTCGCCTTTGGTGCCTCGGTTGCCAAGGCGACGAGCAGCCCGACGGTTTCGGCGACCGTGGGCGGCGGCGCGACCGTGGACTCCGCAGGCCTCACGGTGCGTGCGCTCAACAACTACCGGCACAATGTCGGCACGGGTGCAGACGATCTCGCCTCGGACAAGGTGACGCGGGCCGAAGCGACGGCTGGCGGCGGCGGTCTTGGCCTCACGGTGAGCGCGGCATGGTCCAAGGCACTTGATCAGGCGATTGTGTCCGCGACGGTAGGTGCTTCGGCGGTCATAGACGCCGGAAGCGGAGATGTGGCCGTCGTCGCACGGTCCGGCAACCAAGTGCGCTCCAGTGCGACGGGCGTTGCGGTCGGATCGGCCGGCTATGGAGGTCCGATAACGCGGGCCGAATCATCCGGGTCAGTGAGCGCGTACCTGAATGGATCGGTGCGCGACATCGCGAACGCGTCACTCTCCGGTGGCCGCAACGTTTTGGTGCAGGCGCAGTCGCATGACGATGCTGCTTCGCTGACGACGGCCGCGCAGGTGACGCTGGCAGGCGTCGCTTACAGCCAGAGCGTCAGCGTCGCGTCGCCAACGGTTCGCGCCCGCGTGGATGGCGGCGTCGTGAGGGTGACAGGCACCGTGACGGTGCAAGTGCTGTCCAGGGGGACCGCACTCGCAGAATGCGAGAATATCTCCTCCGGCGCGGTCGCGGCAGGGACCTCGTTCGCAGACGCCTCCGTCAGTCCGACACTCGAGGCATCGGTCATTTCGGGCGCTTCCATTGAAGCCTCCGGAGCGGTGAAGATCAGCATCCTCCACAACTGTGATTCGGCAGGCAATGCCCTGGCTGGCACGACCGCCAAGGCTGTTGCGTGGGCGCCCACGTTCGGCGTCGCCGGTGGCCAGGGTGCGGTGCCGACCGCGAACGCGAACGCGAGCCTCGATGCGCGCGTGGATTCGGGATGCACTCTTGGTTCCAGCTCGACGCTGACCATTGAGGCGTACGCTTCGAATCACGCCATCGCGGATGCGCAGGCGCTCAGCATCGGCGCAGGTGCCGTAGGGGCGAGTCAGCCTACGGCGACGGCGAACGGTACCGCGAGAGCGCGGATGAACGGCACGGTGTCTCACGGCACCAACTTCACGATTCAAGCGAAGGTCTACGCGACCGCGAAGGCTGACGCGGATGCGTCTGGCGGCGGTCTGCTCGCTGCCCAGGTTCCGCACGCTGTGGCGACTGCCTCGCCGACGGTCGAGGCGTCGATTGGCAATGGCGGTCGGGCCAGCGTCAGCGGTGCAGTGACTATCCGGGCGACAAGCCAGTGTAACGCTGCATCCGCAGCGAAGAGTTTCTCCATCGCAGGTGGAGCCGTGGGCACGATGAAGGCGACCTCCACAGTCTCGCCCACGGTCAGCGCGACGATCGGGACCGGCGCCGATATCGAGGCAGGTTCGCTGACCATCGAAGCGGGTCACAACTACGGTCTGACCCTGGGTGCCCGCGCAGACTGCAACTCCACGTCGGGTTCGCTTGTCGGGTATGACGGTGCGGTTCCCATGGCAACGTCAGCTCCGGTTGTCTCTGCTCGCGTCGGGACCGGTACCGTCATCACCTTGACGGGTGCGTTCAGCCTGACGTCGCGCGCGACGATCAACTCGATCTCAACGGCGAATTCACTGTCCATCTCCGCCGCCGCTGTTGGTGCGAGTACGTCCAGCGCGACTGCGAATGGCACGATTCAGGCAACGATGGACGGCACGATCGACGCGGGCACCAACGTCACGGTCATCGCTCGTGCGGTCGCCTATGCGGATGCGTATTCGGAAGCGTCCGGCGGTGGCCTTATAAGTGGCAAGTTCCACAGCGCCACCGCAGTCGCTAACCCGTCGGTCCTAGGCCGGGCAGGCAACGGCTCGACCGCGGCCGGCATCGACGTAACGGGCGCAGTGAGTATTCGGGCGGAGAGCGAGGCGGACGCTGCTGCGAACTGCATCGGTGGGCTGAACCTCGGGCTCGCCGCTGTGGGACTGAACACCGCGAGTGCGACCTCATCGCCGGTCACTGATGCCCAGGTGGGAGCCAACTCCGTCGTTCGTGGCGGAAGCATCGACATCGTCGCCCTCTATAACCGAACGGATGCGGCCGGCTCGGTGTCGGGTTCGCGCAGGTGGGGGACGGGCTGGAACAACGGTCAGAAGGGCGCTCGCGCCCAGGCAAACGCGACCTCCGGCGGGCTCTTCACAGGGGACGGCGCCACAGCGTCTGCCACGTCGAACGCCGTCACCCGCACGACGGTCGGCACGGGGGTGCGGCTCCAAGGCCGCAGCGGTTCAATCCAGGCGAGGGCGTTTTCGAACAGCGCCGCGTATGCGAAGGCGGATGGTGACGCGTACGGTCTTGCAGGTGGAGGCTCGGTTCGGGGCACTGCAGCCGCGAACGGCACCACTACTGTGAGCATGCTGTCGCTGGCATCACTGGATACGTCTTCGTCGCTGTCGGCGCGTGCGGTCGCGACCAACCTTGCTGATGCGGACACCAGCGCGGGCTCGCTGACGTTCGTAAGCGGGCGCGAGTCGAGGGCCAGCGCGACCGCGGCACCGACGGTACAGGCCAACGTGTCGACAACGGGCGTGATGAACGTCGCCACCGATGTGACGATTCTCGCCCTGGCGAACGGGAACAGCTCGAGTGATGCGGTGGGCAACCAGTACGGGCTCGCGTCGCTTGGCATCTCAGCGGCCACGGCGAACTGGAATCCGACCGTCACGGCGGGTATCGCATCGGGGACCGTCAACGCAGGCGGCAACATCTATGTCCGTGCGTACGAGAACCACAACGAGTCCGGTGGCGTGATAGCCGCCAACCAGGCGTACGCCTATGCAAGCTCGGTGGGAGCGGGTGTTGGCAGCGCATCCGCCGCCGACGCTACCGCCAACTCGACCGCCATTGTGACTTCGTACGTTGGCGCCGGCACACGACTGATCTCCACCGGGGTTGCCTCCACGGTCGACATAGTGGCTCTCTCGCGGGGAGCGGTGTACTCGTCGGCGACTGGTCGCGCGTACGGTGTGGCCGCAGGTGGCAGCATCAACAGTGCCGCGACGCGACGCAACAACACCAACGCGTATGTGGCCGATAGTGCTGCCGGGGCGGGAGCGCTGCTGCGCGGCTACAACGTGAGGATCTACGCGAGCTCAAACGATGCTGGCTACTCGTATGCGACTGCAGGCAACGGAGGGCTTATCACGGCCGGCGGGGCCGCGGCTACTGCGTCGACGCCGGACCTGTACGTGAAGGCGCGGCTTGGGAACTACGGAGTCATCGAGGCCGTCAACAGGGGCGATGTACTCGCGAGACGATCGCTGTACCTTGACTCCGCGTCGCATTCGTACGTGGTTGGAGGCATCAATTACTCCCAAGTCAACGCGACGTCGAGAGCCGATCGCGCCTACACCATCGCACAGGTCGGGACAGGTGCGACCGTCACGGCCTACGCGATCGAGATTTCGGCCGTCGATACGTCAATCTACGCCCACGCCCATGCGCACGGTGAAGTCCCGTTCAATATGTTGGGCTGGAACCACGCGACTTCCGTCGCCCTCCTGGACCTGCATCCGCAGGTCAGGATCTACGGTGGCGGTTCGGCACTGACGGCGACGGGTGATCTGGGAATCTATGCGCGCGCTGACAGCGTCACCGTGAATTCGGATGCGTACTCGTATACATCCGGGCTCACGGGAAGTGTCATCGCAGAGGCCTGGGCTGACCGCTGGGTGACGGCGTCAACGCAATGCGACAGTGGAAGCAGCCTCACCGGCCGTAACGTGTCGATCAGGTCGATCGTGCCGTTGCCGGCCGATGGTGGCTACATTCGCAAGGCCGAGGCGGTGGGTGCCACGGTGGTCAACTACGTGTACGAGATCGTCGGGCACGTTGCGCGTCAAGTGTGCAGATGGGTCGCCACCGTCGGGTGTGGCTTTGGCCTGTGGTGCGACCCCGACGAGGTGTGCGACACGGTCTTCGACCCGGTATGGGACTGGGTCGCGCACATTCTGAACACTGCAGTCGAAAGCCGTCCGCGTGGGGCACAGTCGCTTGTCGGCAACATCACCGTCAACTCGAACATCCACGTCACCGGCGGCGGTAGGGCGGAGGCGGCGATTGACGCGACGGGCCGGGTGACGCGCTCGGACGGCGTCGTCATCCGCGATGGCTTCGGGACCATCGTCAATGTCGGCCAAGTGGTTTCCACAGGAACGATCTACATCGACGACATCCTCGGTGGCGCCGGGGGCAAGCTTCTTGTCGACGCGCCCAGTGGCGCGACATCCGGCTTCTCGAACGTTCACTTCGACGCCACCATGGACGCCGTCGTGATCACGAACCTGTCAAACAAGCATCTCGTCGTGAACGACATCGAGACGTTCAACGTCGCTGATCCGCCAACCATCACCCACAACGCCATGTACGGATACAGGAACTGGACGTACTCACTCACGTCGAACTCCCACATCTGTGACGTGGCGATCACCAACAACAGCAACGCGGATACGGACATCACCCTCAACGGCTACATCCAGAACTCTCTTGGAACCACGAGCGTTCATAACCTTGGGGCCGGCGGGGGAGACATCATCCAGACCGCCGGGCCCACCATCTGGATCAACAGCCGAGTCGTCTCGCTGATATCGGACAGCGGGATGGTCGGGACCGCAGGCCGCCGAATTCAAGTCGGTCTCGCCGGCGAGGCGAGCGCTCCCGATCCTGGCGGCGGTTGAGGCGGCTGTCCCGTGGGCTCAGTTGGGTCCAACTTCAGCAGTCTCGCGAACGCATTCGGTCATACCGGCTCCTACGTCGAGGTCATCGCCGTGGGCGGGAGCATGCCGGCGGCAGGCAACATCATGTCGACGCACATCGGTATCGCCATGGACGGGACTCCCACCGGCAGAGTCGGCTCTGCGACCGGGGTGCTGGACCTGGTTCTGGGCACCGGTCGCTTGTTGCCTCTGACCGCCACCGTGCTGACCACCGGCACCCCGGTCGCGACGGCGTACATCATCGACAACATCCAGGTGACGGGCGTTGCGGGCAATGCGGTCATCACCGCAGGGTCGAGTAGTGAGACCACGGCGACATTCGTCAGGCTCGCGGGTAGCGTCATCGCGTCGAACACTGCGCAAATAACGGTGATCACGCCAGGCGCCATCCTGAGCGACAACACCACGACACAGACGGTCATCGCGCGTAACGCGGTCTTCTCCGCTACGCAAGGGTTGATCGGCACCGCAGTCAGGCCGATTCGGCTTGATCTCACGGGCGGCACGTTGACGGCCGATACGCTTGGAGACGCATGGATCGCCGAGATTGCGGGTGACATGCGGGTGGCACGGGTCTCCTCCAGCTCCGGGAACGTGTGGCTGGATGCCGAACGGTCGATTCTCGACGGAGTCGACCCACTCAACCCGGGCGCGGCTCTTGGTAGCACTGCGGCCAAGGTCCTTGGCAACAACATCACACTTACGGCGCGGCTGGGAACCATCGGCGTGGCCGGGAACGACCTCGAGATCGATACGTCTCGCAGCATCGCGGGCGAGCTCACTTCGCTGAGCACGCTCGGCAGCACGTACATCGTGGAGAAGTCGGGCGACCTGGTCCTCGATACCGTTCGTGCAACCGGGGTCGGAAGTAACGCGTTCGTGGGCAACAGCTCAGGCCGGATTCTCAACGGGACTCCCGTCGGAGGCATCAATGTCATTGCCGAAGGGACGCGGCTGTTCGCGGTAGGAAACATCGGCGATCCGTCTCTCTATCTGATGACGCAGGTCAACAGAGTCGAGGGGGAGTCGACCTCCGGGAGCGTCTACGTCCAGAACACCGGCGCTCTGGGTGTTGGGGGCGTCGCTGCAACGTACGGTGGTCGGGCTGTTTCGGGAATTGGCGCAGGCGGCTCTGTGCTCCTGGTGTCCGATGACCCGATCACCGTGACGGAGACGATCGGTGCTGCTGGGCTGATTCGGATCACAACGCCGGATGCGCTCTCGCTCGCCGCAGGGTCAGCGCTTGCCGCCGGCACTGACATATGGCTTCTGGGCTCGTCCATCACTGCCGATACCGCGCTAGTCGTAGCGGGCGGCAGCGTGACCGGCACGGCCACGACAGGCGCGATCACGCTTGGTCCCGACACACGCGTTACCGCGACGGCGGGTGCCATTACCTTCGCACCCGGTGTAGGTGCCGCATTGACAATCGGGCCGCGCACCGTGCTCATCGCCGGCACCGACATCGGCCTGGCGGCCGGCTCGATCACCTCTGTCGACTCGACCTGGACGGCCGGCAACACCATCACGGGCACCTCCACCACAGGCGACATCACCCTCACGCGCTCGGTGCTCACCGCGACGTCGGGCGACATCGGCCTCTCCAGCGCAGGC
>JAXMKZ010000045.1 GCA_034370385.1 Coriobacteriia bacterium | reverse complement strand
CATGATGCGGTCGGAGCCGCCGCCGCCAGCGATGCGCGTCTCACCGGTGATGGCCACCGGCCGCAACGTGATGGTGTCGCCGTCCGGGCCGCCGAAGATGTCGAGGAACGGTGCGTCGTAGGTGCCCTCGAGCAACATCGTACTGCCGGTGCCCGGGTCAGCATCGGGCGTGTCACCCATCAGGATGATGCGCGAGCTCGACTTCAGGACGGCCGAGGGCACCACAGTCAGGTTGTCGCCAGCACGAAGCGCCAGATCGCCGCTCAGTGCCGTGATCGTGGTGTCCGTACTGATAGTCACGTCACCGGAGGCTCTACCGTCGAAGAGGGTGCCAGCGCTCACCACGGAGTCCGTCACCACAATCGACGCCCCAGAGAGCACGACGGCCTGCATCGCGGTCAGCGTGGAGTTAGTGCCCACCACGAGTGGACCGGCGGCATCCAGCGAAATCCCGCCCGTCTCAGCGGTTACATCCGTGTCTGAACCGATGGTGATCGGTCCCGTGGATATCCCGTTGACGTACGTCCCGGCTGTCAGGATCGATTCCGTTGCGACGATCGACGAGCCGTACATCTCAATGAACTGGCCCGCGTCGACCGTTGAATCCCGACCGATGAACAGGGGACCTGCGGCGTTGAACAGGATATCCGCGCCCGCGGTCATCGTCGTGTCGGGCCCGACCAAGATGTCTGCTCCTGCGTCCAGAGCGAGGTATCCGGTCGCTGCAGTCACCTGCATGCCCGGCCCCATGGCGATCGCGCCAGTCGCATCCATCAGCACGAACGTGCCCGCAGTCAGCACGGAATCAGACGCCGCAATCGAGGCGGTCCCACCGTCGAGCTTGTTGAAGTCGGCAACCAGGTAGATCGCGGTCGTCGCGTTCAGGTTCACGGCCGGCTGGATACCGATGCTGTCTCCGGAGAGCAGCCCGATCATTCCGTCGGTCGAGTACGTGACCATGTCGCCGTCTGCGAATCCGGCAAGCGTGATGAGGTTGCCCGTCGCATCGACGTCAGCGCTCGTGAACGAAACGCTCAGGGGAACTGCCCCCGGCTTGTTGAGGTAGTGCCTGGTCGCGGGATCGGTGGGCGCGAGCAGATCGATGACACTGCCGCCCGGCGCGTCAAGCAGGCGAACCTGGCCGCCTACCACCTGAACGTAGTAACGGATGCCCGGAGTGAGGTTGCTCAATGGCGCGTGCGCCGTCGGAGTGGTCACGAGGCTGACACCGGAGACAACGGTGATGCTGTCGTCCACGGAGTCATCCGCACTGATGATGAGAATCTGGCCACCCGCAGTGATGCTCTCGTCGACCGTGATCGGGCTCCCCGAGCCCACCACGATAGAGCCGCCGGCCTGCAGCCCGGATCCGCTCTGCCCCATGTAGGAGCCGGTGACGCCACCTATGGTCAGAGCGCCGGAGTTCTGCAGGTAGATGCTTCCGCCCGCCGAACGCCCTTCCACGTAGCCGACTTCGCTCTTGATGGCCTTCGTGGGCTCACCGATGTCACCCGCGGCGAACAGCCATGTCCTACCGGAGAGGATGTTCGGCAAGCCGGGCGTGCGTCCGTTGAGGATGCGACCGGCCGGGTTCGTGATGAAGGCGATGCTGCCACCCAGCGCCGGATCGCCCGTGGTGGTGACGGTGTAGATGATCAGGTCGCCGAACGTCTCGGTGATGTAGGTGTTGCCGAGGTTGCTCGACGAGGTCAACATGCCCGGTGCAGCGGGAGCGACGCCGTTGTGGGCGTAGGCCGTGTCGACCTCGAGGTCATTACCCAGAAGACCGATGCCTCCGAGGCGCGCCGTGAGCGTCGTGTCGTTGCCGAGCACCTTCGCGGACGGGTCGAGCGGGTCGTTGGCGTCGAGTATCGACAGGTGCGCTACGAGCGAGACTCCGCCGGTCTGCGACCGCACTCGGCCGATGTTCATGCTGCCCAGCACCTCGGACAGCCAGATGTCGTCAACGGCTTCGGCGAAGAGGATGCCGCCGTACTCCGGCACGTCGATGTCGAGGTAGCCGGGACCGCTGGTTCCAATGCCGCCGTCTGCGACGAGCTCGATGCGGTTCGCTGCGATCTTGGTGAAGTCGTTGAGCATGCCATCGAGAATCGAGCCGTCCGACTCGAGGTGCGCGGTTCCGGAGCGTGCGTAGACGCTCTCGAGACGCAGGTCGCCGGCCGTACCGGTGGCGTTGCGCTCGTATACGTAGACATTGACGTTCGCACGCGCCGTAAGCAGACCCGTACTCAGGTCGATGTAGAACGGCGTCTGCGACGTCCCGATCGAGCCGAGCGCCGCCTCGAGCGTAACGGACTCGGCAATGACATTGACAGCGCCGGTGGTGCCGACGCTCTCGATTGACTGGCCGCTCTTCAGACGCACATCACCGGTCGCGATAATCGTGTCAATGAGCATGGTCTGCTCGGAGCCCAGCAGGACGAAGCTGGGCGGGGCACTGCTCGTGGTAACTCCGGAGACCGTGATGGTCCCCTCTGACGACACGTTGAAGTCGTCCAGGTTCTCTACGAGGATGTAGCGCACCGTGGGCCTGACGCCCACCGCGATCTCGACCGTCACCGGCCCGCCGGCAGTGAGGAACTCCGCACCCGTGAGTGTCAGGGTGGTAGCGGTCGAAGAGACGACCCGATAGGTCTCCCCCGGGCCGGTCGCGTTCTCCGTGGAGCCGGTGATCTTGATGATGCTGCCGTCGGTGATGATCCCGTTCCAGCTGGAACCACCGGTTCGCACGATGGTGTAGCCGTTATCGCCGAACACGACTTCCGCGCTCAGGGTGGTCGTCTGCGAGAAGGAGGGATCCCGCACGATCGGGATGATCGAGACGTTGCGGCCGTCCTCGTAGGCGAGCCTGTCGGTAGAAAGCAGCGTGAGGATCGTGCTTGTGGCGCTCGCGATGGTGTAGTACTCGTCATCCTCAGTCGCGTTGCCGGTGTTGCCCCTCACGACGATCGTCATCCCCGCGGTCAGGCTGGTGAAGACGCTTCCGCTGACCCGCGTGATGGTGTTCAGGTAGACGCCCGGCGAGGTCTGAACGGTGTTGAACGTAACGACCGAGTTCACGGCCGCATCCGCAAGGAAGGTGATGTCGGTGCGCTCCGCCGCCCCGAGTGCGACCTTCTCGTCGTCCGTGAACGTGACGCCCGGCCCGACTGCGATGGTCGTCTCTCCGGAGCTGCGACCCACCGAGCCGGCCACCAGCAACGTGATCTCGGCCGCCTGGATGTTGGGATCCTCGTCGTAGACCTGAGTGTCAGTCACAGGCTTGAGGATGCCCGCGCCAATCAGGTTGAGGAGCTCGTCCTCCTCCCAAACCTTAGTACCGCCCGTGATCGTCTGCTTCTCGAAGTCGGAGGGCTGGTAGACGAAGAACGGAGTGCCCGTCGCGGCACGGCTGGCCGGCACTGCTGCACCGCGCAGCGCGAAGTAGTCCTCGAACGCACCGTGTAGCACGTGGTATTCGGCGGTCCACGTCGCCTCGAGTGCGGTCAATGCAGCGGTGACCTCTGCCGACGTCATGCCCTCGGCCTGGAAGACCCGGATGTACGAGGAGGTTTCATCCGCGGTCATCGTCACGACGAACGAACCGTCGTAGACCGAAGAGTCGGCTTGGCGCTCACGCCAGTCCCAATACTGTCGGTACTCGGTATCGCTGGAATAGGCATTGGGGACGCCGGGAACCGTCACGGACGTCGACAGGCTTCGGAAGTACGCGTCGAACTGGCTGTGCAGCTCACGATACTTCGTGGTCAGTGAGAGCACGTGCGTGGCGATCGCGGAGTTCACCTGATCGACCGTCATGCCTTGGGACGTGTAGAACGTGCGCAGCGAGGACTCTTCTTCGGCGGTCAACGGCACCACGAAGTTCGGGTCGTAGACGGAGGGAACGTCCTGCCGATTCCGCCATGCCCAGTACTGCTGGTACTCGGCTTCCCGCTGCCGGGCAAGGGCGTCGATGGTCTCGTTGATCTTGGCTGTCGCGTTGGCGCCAACCAGCATCAGGTCCTTCCAGACCCCATCGCGCAGCTGCTCGTAGGTGCGGTCGTCACGCCGCTGCGCGGAGTTCGCATCGTAGAGGCTCCCGGAGGAGACCTTCACCCACGCCTTACCGGAGGTGCTGAGCGAGTTCAGCCACAGGTCGCCGCTCTCCTCGTGCAGGTATACGTCGCCGGTGGCGCTGGCCGAAACGCTCGGGGTGGTGGTGTAGCTGGCGCTCGGACCCAGAATCATCGAGTCGAGGATCAGCGGCCTGTCCGCCGAAGTGCCGATGCCCCCGCCGGCGTTGAGCACGATGCTGCCGCCCGCGACGCGGCCAACGTCCGTCGGGTTGCCACCGGCCACGATGCTGCCAGGGGATGCGAGCTGTACCTTGCCGCCGCCTGCGGCGCGCACTTCATCGATGGAGAGCCGACCGCTTACCTCGGCGATGTTGATGTTACCCGCGACTGTCGACGCATCGAGACTCGACTGTGAGCTCTCCTCCGGGTCCATCGTGTTGACGAAGAGCGGGGTGCTGTCCGTACCGATGCCGGTGCCGGCGATCAGGATGATGCGCCTGCCCGCTACCTCGGCGTCTCTCGTGACGCCGGTGATTGAGCCGCCGGCCGTGATCGACGTGATGCCCTTGCTGAGGACCGGACCCGCAATGATGACGTTGCTGTTCGGCGAGTTGACCGTGACGGAGCCTTCCGCGTGACCGAACATCTGGATGCTGATGGGCCTGTCTGCCTCGAGCGTGTGCGTGTGCAGCTGCTTCTGTCCCTGGGTGGCCTCGACGTAACGCCAGAAGATGTGGGTGGGGAAGATCTTCCACCACGTCCACTCCCAGTAGTCACCGGTCTCTTGCCGGGTGATCTTGACCGCGCCGACGTTCACGACGCTGTACTTATAGGTGTACGCCGGTACGGCGTTGGTCTCGTCGAAGTAGTAGTAGGGGCCCGAGCCTTCCCACACCGGTACACCGGTCGGGACGACCCAGTCCCACGAGATGGATTGGTCCACCGTCACGTCGGGGATGAAGCCCAACCACGAACCGCTCTGCTTGTAGCTGCCCATCTTCAGGTTCTGGGTGACCATCGTCGTCCAGCCGTAGCGCCAACCAAGACGCGGCTGATAGTCCGACGTGGCGCCCGCGGTGCCGGTGGTGTAGAGCGACACGCGGTAGTAGTAGGTGACACCCTGCAGCGCCGTGGGATCTGACGCTGAGATCCTGCCGCCGGCAATGTCGGCGTCGTCGGTGGCGACCTCACGGACGACCGCGTAGGTACCACCTGCGGAGTCCGCACGCTCGATGAAGTAGCCCGACGCTCCGGCGACCAAGTCCCACGACACGACACGTGTCGCGAGCGATGATGCCGTGGCGCTCACGTTGCTCGCGAGCTGTCCGTTGCTCGTGGTCACCTTCACGCCGTCTGCGGTCCACTCGTAGACAGTCACATACGGAGAGCCCGGCGTGGGAACCGCATGGTCAACTCCGGTCGGTGAGCCGCCCTCCTCATCGTAGATGAAGAGCTTGCCCGCTCCACGCCGCGAAGCGTCAAGCCGGTTGAGCTGTACGTCGCAGGTGGTCTCGTTGCTGACCATGATCGTCGAGTAGCCGCCCAGCACGCGAATGCGACCCGCGTTCGTGTTGAGCACCTTGCCGAAGATCTCGACGTAGCCTCCGCTCGTTGCCAGCTCATCGACCTCGAAGCGCTGGTCGGCGATGTTGTAGTAGAGACGGAAGCCGCGGTTCACCGGCAGATTGCTGGTGGTCTCGAGGTACACCCGGTTCGAGGTGGCACTTGCCGCCCGCGTCCGCGCCTCAGCCAGGGTTGCCGCGTTGATGGTGAGCGTGTACTGCTCCCGGCCGCTCTGGATCGTGCCGTTGACGTTCACGTGCTCGGCACTGATGTGGATGCGGTCGCCGTACACCCCGAGGGGATACTCGGTTGGCGTCGTCAGAGCCTTCGTGTACTCCGCGTTGTACCCGGTTACGCCCCACACGTTGACGGTGCCGATGTAGATGCCCCAGAAGTAGATGTCCTTGGTCCCTGTGACTCCCCAGACCTCAGCGGACTTGACGCCTTCGCCGTAGAGAGTCGGCCATCCGGTGTAGTACGCACCGTACGTCGCTTTGCCGAAGACAGCAGCTGGCTCGCCTCCGGATGCAAACGGGCTCCCGCTATCGATGTAGACGTCTCCGCCGGCGATGATCGAGAGGTTCTTCGCGCGTACGGTGTTCTTGATGAAGATGCTGCCCTGCCCGGCGGGGTTGACCTTGAGCGTCAGCGTGCCGCCATCGTTGAAAATGCCCTGACCCCCGTCGTTCTCGCCCAAGACCTCGATGTTGGGCCACACCTGCCGAGTCGCCGGTAGCGATGAAAGGTCTGCGATCGTGTTCTCGATGTAGATCGACGGGTCGACACCGGCTGCCGGATTCGGCATGGGCTCTGCGAAGGTCACCGGTGCGCTGTATACGTCCGGGTCGATGGCGTTCCACGACCCGATATCCGGCTCCCTCTTGCTGTTGTCACGCTCAGCCTCAATCGCGTTCAGTGTGTCGACCATGTCGCGCGAAGTCACGAGCAGACCATTGAAGTAGAGTCCGCCGTTGCGGTTCGGGATGGTGGCGCCCTTCAACTCCACGAACAACGGCGTGTTGTTGACGATCCTGATCTCCGCGTCGCCGGGAGAGTCGAACGCGCCGCCGCCCTGAAGCTGGTCCGCGCGCACCCAGATGAAGCCGGCCTCTGCCCAGATGGGCTCGAACGTGATGACCGGGACGACCTTGCTCACGTACGCAGTCTCCCACTTGCCCGTGGCCGTGTTGAAGACCGTCTCGCCGAATCCCGCTGCCGCAAGCTCCGCTTTGAGGCGAACGATCTCGTCCTCGTAGAACTTCTTCGCCACCGCGTCGAGGCCGTACTTTGCCAGGTTCGTCTGCGCGGCCGTGAGCGCCTCGACCAGGTTGCTCTTCACTGACTTGTAGCCGAACGTGTACGAGACGCCGAACGGCGCAACCACCGTAACGGTGTCGTCCGTGTAGTCGTAGTTCGAGATCGTCACGATCTGATGGCGAGTGAGGCCGGTTCTGACCGTACCGTTGACCTCGACGTAGCCGTGCGCCTCAGAGCGGGCGTGTCCTGCGAACTGCTCCGAACCCGAACCGCCCAAGAGGTCGTTAATCGCGTCGCCCGCAGCGCTCGCCCACGATACCGACTTGGCCTGCGCGGTCGTATAGCCGCCGTCCTGCTCGGCCGCAAGATTCGCCTGGCGAGCCGTCTCGAGCAGCGCACCACTGCGGACCCTGACCCGGTTCTCCGCCACGAAGAACGAGCGCGCGTCGAGCTTGTCAAGCGGGATGATCGAAGCCGCGACACCGTCCCAGCGCGATTCCAGGGTGTACGGGCTTCCGCCCACGCCGGTCATGTCCGCCCCCCGGCGCCCGGCGCCCAGGTTCAGGTCACCCATCGCACGGACATGTGCCGCGCCGATGTCAACGAGGTTATTCGGCGTCGCACGAACAGTCGCAACGCCCAGAAGGATGCTGCCACCGGAGTACGTCTCGGCGCTCACTCGGGCGCTCAGCGAACCTTCGCCCCAAGCGGTCATCACGAGAGAGCCGCTGCTGAGCAGCGTTGCCTTGTCCTGTACGTACACGCGCGCCACGGGTCGCACGATCACCGTGCTGTTGGCCGCGGTGCCTGCGAGCGCACCGGCCGTGAGCATCCGAACCTTGTCGTGCACGTTGGTGATGTTGCGTGCTTCAAGAATCAGAGTCGGGTCGTTCGACGCAACGCCCACCGTCTGGAGCGTTGCACTGGTCTCGACAGTGACCACTGTCATCAGATCGACGGTGGTGATGCTGATAGCGCCGGCCGCGGTCGCTCCGCCAGCGGCCCGGCCCTGCACGTGCGGGGCGTCGCTGGCGAGCCGGGGCTTATCCACTCGGTTGATCGCGCTGACCTCGATGCGCTTCGCGAGCACAGTCGCGGACGTTCCCACCGAAGCACCCACGGTCGAGTTCACGTTGTTGATGACCACGGCACCGCTGCCGGAAAGAGCACCCAGCGCATTGGAGCTGACGATGGCGTTGAACAGCGCCCGGTGATCGGCAGAAACCAGCAGCGCGCCGTCGTCGGTCAGCAGTGTCACCGTAGCGTTGTTGCCCAGCCGCGCGGTGGTCGTGCTCTTGTTGTCCGTCGACGGAGCCGCGCCGGCTACGCTCGCGAGAACGGCACCCGAGCCGGCGAAGGTGTTGGCGCTGTTGTGATCCGTACCCATCGCCGTGATGCGGAGGCCGGATGCCGTCACCGTCGCGCGACCAAGATGCGCGGT
This sequence comes from Coriobacteriia bacterium, assembly GCA_034370385.1. Classification (NCBI taxonomy): domain Bacteria; kingdom Bacillati; phylum Actinomycetota; class Coriobacteriia; species Coriobacteriia bacterium. The sequence continues at coordinate 10,111 of JAXMKZ010000045.1, read as the reverse complement.
GGTATGCGAATCCGACTGCGCGATCGCGATGGCGGCTCCAGCTGCGATTCCGCCGATCGCCACGTTGTTCGCTTCCGCGTACTGCCAGCTGTCGTTGCGGGCAGCGACCATGACCAGCCCGTCCGCGACGAGCACCGCGGAATCGTCCACGTGGGCGTTGACCGTGCTGCCGTTGAGCGCGGTCGATGCGCTGCCGTTCACGCCGATCAGCGCACCAACGGCACCATACGCGAGAGCTTTCGCCGACGGCACCGCGTCCGACACGCGCTGCACGGCCTGCACCGTGAGTGCCGAGCCCTTGATGTTCGATCCGCTGCCGAAGTACGCCTCGGCCGTCGGGCTGACCGTCGCAACGGCGACCGATGCGCCGATTGCGAACTTGCCCGCGTTGACGCCCCACGCCTCGGCCTTGGCCTCGGGCGCCGTGATTGCGGTGACGGTGACGGTCCCTCGCTCGATCCAGTAATCCCCCGGACCTCGGACTCCGTCGCCCGTGGTCAGGTAGACCAACGAGCCACTCGTAGCCTCGCGGCTGATGCTCGCCACGTTCGTCGACGGGATGCGTACCCACTCGTCATCCGTCCAGCGGTAGATCTCAGGTGCGGCGAGCAGGCGATAGTACTGATCGACAACCGCGGGAACCGCAGGGGGCGTCGTGTAGTCATCTACGCTCAGCCGCTGCCACCAGCCGTCGTACTCGTAGAAGCCTACGGTGCGCGTGCCGTCCTGTGCGGTGAGATGGATGATCGAGTCCGCTTCAGCGGCCTTGTCCCACATCGGGTAGTAGCCGGGATTGCTCGGATTGGTCAGGTCCATCGCCAAGACGACGCTGTAGTAACCATTCCGTGTGCTGTCAGAGGAATCGACGTAGAAGACCGTCTTGCCCAGGTCTGTTATGTCAGGAACCGTGAGCGTGTCGGTAACCGACGGCAGCGCCGCAACCGGTACCGATGCCTGGGCAGCCCAGATGATGCCGTCGGTCGTGTTCACGGACCGATACAGAGAAGCCGTCACGACCTTGAATACAGCACCTTCGACACCCGATGAGGGGAGCGACGGACCTGTGCCGGATCCGCTGAACTCCTCAATCGGGATGACGTTGAGCGCCCTGATGTTCGCGTTCGGCTCGATGTAGGCACGCGTCGAGGACTTCACTTCGGCCACCGGCACCGACGCACTGCCAGCGTACAAGCCGCCCGCGCCCGCCACGGTGAACGCGTCAGCCTTGTCCGCGCTGATCGCGGAAACACCGACCTGCGCAGCCCGGATGTCCGGACCACCCAGATACGCGGAGTTCGAGCCGTTCGACAGCGCCGTGGCCACACTGGCACCCACACCGATGAGGCCCACGGACAGCCCCTCAACCTCGGCGTCCGAAGCAGCCGCAGACTCTGACGAGACCAGCAACGCATCGCCCACATTCACGAGCGTGGTGCCGCGCAGGTACGATTCGACGACTGCGGAAGAGTCCGCCCACGCCCACGCGCCCGTCGCGGCGACCACTCCGCCGGTCCCCGCTCTTGCCGTCGCGATGGCACCGGTGTCCGCGATGCGGCCGCCCGCATCGTAGTTGTGCCGCGCTCGAACCATGACACTGCCGCCGGCCTTGAGGTTCGCGACCTCAACGGACGCCGTGACGGTAGGCTTGGCGTGCGCGGTAGCGACCGCTCCGTTGATGGCCACACCAGACACCGCCGCGCCGTACGCGGTCGATTCGGCCGTGGTGCGCGAGATGCTCTCGACGGTGACGTTGCGCGTGACCGTGATGTTGGCGCTCGGGCCGACCTGCGCGTAGACGCCGGGGCTCGCGATCGCTGTCGCGACGGCTCCGTTCGCTGCGAGGCCCATGCCGGCGCGGACGCCTATCGTGAGCGCACTCGCGGTCGTGTCCGAGTCAGCGACCACGGTGAGCGAGCCCACTCGGCCAGACGTGCTTTGCCCGATCTGAGCCGACCCGATCGTCGCCTTCGTGCTGCCGGTTGCGTTCGAAACCGCGACCGACACGCCTGCGGCGACCCCACCGATGTCGACGCCGGCCGAGTTCGTGCGCACGAGGCGGTCTGCTTCGGCACGCACGGTGACATCGTCGGCAGCGATGATGCGCGCACCGTTATCGATGTGCGCGTGCTGCCGTGCCTCTGAAGTGATGACCGCTACCTGAGCGCCGAATGCGACTCCGCCGCCGGACCCTGCCGCCGCGGTCATGGTCGAATGCTCGTCGGCGCCTGCGTACACCGTCACATCGCCGCCAGCCGTGATGCTCGCGTTGGCGCCGATCGAGGCATCCGTGACACTCGTGAGATTCGCGATGATGATCGTGGGCCCGCCGGCGACCGCGCCGCCGGAGATCGTGCCACCAGAGCCCTCGAAGGTCAGCGACTCGTCAGCACGCACGTTCACGTTCCCGCCGGCGTACACGGTCGCACCGCTACGGATGCCGGATACCGTGCCCAGTGGAACGACCGTGTCGCCCACGGCGCCGCTCACGCGCGTGTCGCTCTGGCCGGACTCGAGTTCGCTCTTCGCACCTGCAGTATTGTCGTTCAAACGGTTCGCGCTGACCGTCGAGTCGGCCGAAGGCGTCATGCTCGTCAAGAGACTCGAGTAGCCGCTGTCGCCCTTGCCCGAGGTCATCCCGTTCGCCTGCGACTGAGCGTCCCAGCCGTCCCCGCTGAGCGCGTTCGACGAGCTCGATCCGTCCGAGTATGTCGTAGTCGCGGTCGTCCCTACGGTCCACACCGATACCGAGATCGGCACGCCCACGATGCCTGCAGCCACGCTGATGACGACCGTCTCGACCTGCTTCATGGACAGTGCGTTCACGTCCACATTCGAGCGGGCGCGCGTCTCTGAACCGGCGCCCAGATACGCGCTCGTATCGTTGCGAATCACGCCGACATCGATCGCGCCGCCGACACCGGCGATACCGACACCGGCTCCGCCGCCCACTCCCAGTACGTGTGCCTTGTTGACGGCCGAGACGTTGACAGACTGTCCCGAACCGGTCGTGCCAGCGGCCGTGTTGATCATCGCCGAATTACCGATGTATGCCGTTGTGTCCGACGTGATGACCTCGACCGAGATGCCGCCCGCGACGCCGGCATACAGGCCGCCGCCGACAGCCGCTGCGACGTTGAGTACGTCCTCCTCCGAGGCCGCCTGAACCGCAACGCCCCGGAAGCCGGACTGCGTCGCGAAGCCCGCGCCGGCGAAGTTACCGCTGTAAACCGTCAGGTCTCCAAGACCATCGCCCAGGCCCGTGACGCTGCTGTGCGCGCCGATGTAGGCCCGGGTGTCCTTGTCGATGGTGATCACGCCGACGGAGACGCCAACTCCTGCGCCGCCCAGACCGATGCCCACGCCACCGGCAACCGACTGGGCCCGCGTGATGTCCGTGGCGCGCACTAGCACGCTGTTGCCCGCCGTGACCGTGGCGCCGGTGGACTCACCGATGTGCGCCCACGTCTCGTTGTCGAACACGAGCACCGCGACCGAGCCACCCACGCCCACCATCCCGCTGCCGGCGACACCGGCAGCGACCGCGAGCACGTCTTCGGCGGCATTCGCGATGACGAACACGTCCTCGTCGGCAGTGACCGTGGCGCCGTCGGCGATGTAGGCCTCAGTGTGGTGTTGGGCGACGACCACCGTCACGCCAGGGGCGACCGAAACCGTGCCGCTGAAGCCGGCGGTGGCGACGATGATGAGCTCGCGGAAGTCGTCTCCCGCGGCCACGAGAACGGACTGGTCGTCCAAAGCGGTGACGGTCGCTCCGCTGTCGATGAACGCCTTAGTAGTCACATTGAGCACGTTGACCGCGCCGCCGACGTTGGCCGCGACGGTCCCGGCGAATCCGATGCTCGTTCCTGCTATGACGAAGTCGTCGATGTTGGTTGCCGTGACCGCAAGCCCGTGGAACGTCGAGACCGACGGCACGTGCTCGGTCGTAGCGAAGTCCGCTTGGGAGCGGGTGTTCGTGCTGGTCCCCTCGAGGTCGATGGCGGTAGCCGTCGGAACGCTCGATGCAGAAGCCACGCTGTCGAATGTACCGTTGTGCGCCGTCATGCCCGTCGCGGTCCCGTTGACCGTGATCGTGGCGCCCCGGCCCACGTACGCCTCGGTGACCTTGATGACTATCGGCACCACAGCTGCGGTACCGATGCCCGCCGTGCCTCCGCCCGCGAGGTTGCCAGCCCCAGCGCCCAGGTCCGTCCGCGATGACGCAGAGACACGCACGTTGCCCGCATCGATCGCAGTAGTCCCGCTCGCTACGTAGGAGCGCGTGGTCGGCATGATCACGGAGACGCCCGCGTTGATGATGACCGCGGCGGTTCCACCTATCGCGGCCCCCACGGAGACCGATGTGATGTCATCGGCCGAAACCGCGTCAACCAGCACGTCGCCCAGAGCGTTCACGGTCGATCCGCTGCCGATCCAGGCGGTCGTATCCTTCGTCAGCACGATGACGTCGACAGCGGCGCCCACACCGGCGGTGCTCGCGCCTGCGAGCGCGCCCGCGACTCCCAGGTACGTCGTCGTATCGCTGGCCAGCACCCACACGCCCTGCGTCGCCGCCGCGCCCGAGTTGTCGAGATTCACCTCGGTGCCGCTGCCGATGTACGCATTCGTCGTGTTGGTAAGCACGTTCACGTTCACGGAGCCGGCCACAGCGGCCGTGCCCGCGGCCGCAATGCCCATGGAAACCGTGTTCAGGTCGAGCGACTGCACCGCGTGAACCTTCAGGCCCGTGGCGCCCTTGGCCTCGATGTCGTTGCTTGAGCCTATGTATGCCTCGACGACCGATGTCCTGACGACGGTGATGAGCGCAGGACCGATACCTGCGGTACCGCCGTACACCGCGACTGCGGCATAGGCCTCGATCTTGTCCGCCGTGTCTTCGGCGTAGATCGTCATGTTGCCGCCGGCGTGCACGGTCGTGTTGGCGCCCTCGATGGATGCGCGTGTCGTCGGGGTCATCACGACCACGACGATGGACGCGCCAACGCCCACGTTGTTGGCTCCTGCGCCGAACAGGGCCAGCTGGAAGAACTCCTCGCGCGACACAGCGGAGACGGTGACGTCGCCTGTGACGATGAATGTCGAGCCCGCACCGATCTCGGCGATAGTGTCCTTGTCGATCACGGTCACGAGTACGCCGGCACCAACACCGGCCTGTCCCTTGGAGACCGCAAGTCCGCCGGCACCCGAGTTGATATCAGTGGTGTCGACTGCCTCGATTACCACACTGCCCGCTTGCACGTCAGCGGCAGGACCCACCCACGCCGAAGTCGTGAAGTCGAAGACATCCACTACTGCCGAACCGGATACCGCCGCATTGCCCTGGCTGATCGAGCCGGAGATCGCGAGCGATGTGACCGGCAGGATCTCGGTCTCCGAGATGCCCGGAAGCGTCACGGAATCCGGCAGGTCGTCCGGATTGATGAGCGGGATCGGGATGCTGTCGAAGCTGCCCGCAAACGGGATCGGGATGACCGTCTCGTCCATCGCCGGGATCGTGATGATGGCGACCGGGGCAAGCGAAGAGTGCGCGCCGATCAACAGTGCGCCACCCGAGCGCACCGTCACGGGGGCACCCGGCTTCGAGTCCAGATGGGCCTGGGTCGAAATGGTGTAGACGTTCACCGCGACGGCGGCGCCGATCCCCGCTTTCTTGCCCAAGCCTCCGGCCAGCGCCAGCGTCTGTGCGCCCATAGGAGCTGACGCGGTGACCTCGACACTGTCGCTCGCGTTCAACGACGTGTTCTGGCCGACCCATGCCTTCGTGGTGTACGTGACGACGTTGACCGCCACCGAACCGGCGACGGCGAACTGCTCCTTGCCGCCTGCGGCCGCGAAGCCCCACGACACCGCGTCGTTACGCTGGCCGTCCGGAGTGATTGCTGCCACGCGGATGTCATCGCTCGCGCTCACGGTGGACGTGGTGCCGATGTGCGCCTCGTTCGTGACCGTCAGCACGTTGAGCCCCAGTGCGGCACCGACGCCGCCCTTGCCCTCTTCACCGCTGTACTTGATCTGCACACCGATCGCGCGCGCGCTCGCGTCGTTCTGCGCTTCGGCGACCACGCTCACGTCACCGGCCGTGCCGGTCACGGTCAGGCCGTCAGCGATACGCGCGCGGTTCTCGACCGTCACGACGTTGACGCCGATCGCAGCGGCCACGCCGATGCTCGTCGAGGACTTGCCGGACTGCTGTCCGCCGGTGGTGCTCGCGTTGTTGGTCTGGCTGCTCGAGTTCGGCAGACTCGTGGAGCTGCTCGGGACGTTCGAGTTGCCGCCGACATTCGGGTTGTTGTTGACCTGCGCGCCCGCCTCGGCGTCGGCGTCACGCGTCGAGGTTCCGCTGGTGGTCGAGGTGCTGTTACCACTTGCGCTGGCCAGCACCCAGATGCGGCTGAGTACCGTGGAGGTCGAGGTGACGCTCACGGAGGCGCCCTGCAGGTTGCGGGCGACTTCGGCGTTCGTCTCCGGAAGGATGACGTTCACGCCGACCGCCGCGCCTACTGCGATGCCTTCGCTTTTGGCATTGCCGTCTGCGACCGTATCGATCTGCGATGCGTGGCTCGACGCGACCTTGACGTTGCCGGTAGCGGTGAGCCCGGTGGCCGAGCGGCCCAACCGCGCCGTGGTCTTGTCGAGAACGATCGCGATAGCGACCGACGGCGCGACTGCGTTGCCGCCCGAGGCTCCCGCCATCGTCGAGGTCCAGACGCGACGACCGGAGGCAGCCGTGATCTCGATGTTGTTTCCACCCGTGAGCGTGGCGCCATCTTCGACTTCGGCGCGTGTCTCCGCCGGCGTGATCACGTTGAGCGCGATTGACGCACCAACGCCCAGCTTCCCGCTCGGGCTGGCGGTGGTGTTCGCACTCGCGCTCGCGATGTTGGACTCAAAGCTCTGGGCTGACAGGATGATGTCGCCGGAACCACAGGCGACGACGGCGCCGGACTCGATGACCGCGCGTGTGTGGTTCTCGATGATGTTGATGGGCAGCGAGCCGGCGACGCCGACCTTGCCGCCACTTGCGCCCGACGTCGCCTCAGCGCTTGAAGCGTGAACTCTCTCGCCAGCCACATCAGCCATGATCGCGGTCAGCGAGATGCCGTCCGCGTTCACCGTTGCACCGTGGCTGATGACGGCCTCGTTCGTGATGCGCGCGTAGTTCACTGCGACCGCGGCACCTACTGTCGCGTCGGTGCCCTTGGCGGCGGCGCCATCGGCGCTCGCGCGTGAATCCGTGTTGTTGCTTGCGGCGAGGTTCAGGTTCCCCCCCGCGACGATTCGGCGGTTCGCAGGAATCGTGGCGCGCGCGGACGACAGTGAGATGTTGACCGCGATAGCCGCCGCGACCGAGACCTTACCGTCGGAGCTGCTCGCCGAAGGCGGCGCGGTACCCGTGGTGCCTTGGGCGCCCCCAGCCGAAGCCTGCGAGTTGGCGTGGTCGATCTCAGCGGTGACCGTACCGTCAACGCTCTGCGAGGTCTCACCGGAAGCGGTCTCTTCTGCCGATCCGGCCGAGCTCGCTAGCGCGTTCGCCTCGCCCGCCAGCGCGTCCAGCGCGCTGAACGAGACCGTACCGCTCGCCTCGATGTCGCGATCCGTGAGCGCGGCGACGTCGTCAGACACGATGTTGATCGCGAGGGCGACACCGACTGCAGCCTTGCCACCATCGGCCGAGCCGTCGGCGGTCGTCTTGGAGCTGCCGCGATGCTCGGCGGATGCAGCGAGCGAGCCGGATATCACGAGCGGATCGCCGGCGGCGTCGGTGCCTATGCGCGCACGCACGTTGTTGTTCGCGATGGTGGTAGCGATGGCGCCGCCCACGCTGACGCCCTCAGCGCTCGTACTGCCGGCGCCGGCGCTCGCGAACGTCTCGGTATTCGCCTCGGACGTGGCCGTGAGCGAGAAGTCGTTGGCATTGTCGAGGGCCGCCCCGTTGGCGAGCTCCGCGGTGACGTCGTTCGAGGCGATGTTCAGCGCTACGCTTGCGCCCACGCCGAGCTTGCCGCCGCCGTCCTGCCCCGCGGCAGCCGTCACGTCGTTGGACGTGGTGCTCTCCGCCGTGAACGTGACGTCCCGGCTGCCGCCACTGGCGGACGTGAGGGTGACGTGGGCACCCGTGTCCTGAATCGCTCTCGTGGTTACGGGCGCGATGTTGATGGCGACCGAGCCCGCAACGCTGATCTTGCCGCCGCTGGCGCCGGATGTCGACTCAGCGCTCGCTGCGTGGGTAGTGTCGCCATTCACGTCCGTCATGAGCGCCTCGAGGACGAGGGCGCCGGCGGTGACCGTCGCGACCCCAACGCGTGCCTCGTTGGTCACACTCGACACGTTGATCGCGACCGCGGCCCCGACCGTGCCGGAGCCCTCAGGCGTGTTGGCCGCCGAACCGTCGGCCGTGGCCGAGCCGTCGGCGTTGTTGCTCGAGCGCAACGTCAGCGTGTCTCCGGCATCGATCGTGAGGCCGTCCGGAATCGTCGCGCGCGCACTCGACGTCGTCACGTTGACGGCGATAGCGGCTGCGACGGAGATGGGACCGGATGAACTCGACGCGCTGGGGACCGAGGTCCCGGAAGCGTCCTCGGACGCACCGGCCGCGCCGGTCGTGTCTGCCGAAGACGACGCCGCGTGCGACTGCTCGCCCGCGATGAGACTGTCAACCCCGGCGGTACCGGAGGTGTCGGTGGTCTCCTCGGATGCACCCGCGGCGCTCGCGATCGCTTCTGCCGAGCCGGCCGAAGCGCCCAGCGCCTGGAAGGTCATGGACCCGGTTGTGGTCAGGTTGCGCTCAGTCGTGGCGACGACCTCGTCGGTCGTGATGTTGATTGCGAGCGCCGCGCCCACGGCGACCGAGCTGCCGCCGGTCTTGCCATCGGCCTTGGCGCTCGAACTGCTGGTGAGGCGCGCCGTGGCGTCGAAGTCACCGGTGACGGTGAGTGCGGAGCCGGTGCCCACGCGCGCCGCGACCTCGTTGCTGGAGATGGTGGTGGCGACTGCACCCGCGACTCCGGTACTGCCAGAAGAAAGCTCGCCACCGGCGGTGGCCTCGCTGTCTACGGTCGCGTTGTACTGGGCGTTGAGGGCGAGGCCGGTGGCCCCGGTGAGTGTGGCGCCATCTGCTATCTGGGCTGCCACGTTGGTGCCTGAGACGTTGAGCGCGAAGCTGGCGCCGACGCCGCTCGCGGTGCTCTCGGTCGAACCGAGTGCGCTTGCCGAAGAAGAGGATCCGCCGCTGGCCGCGAGTGATGCGGCGCCGGTGACGGTGACGTCACCAAGAATCGAAGCACTGAGCTCGCTGCCTGCGACGTTGACTGCGAGTGCTCCGGCGACCGAAGGAGGAGCGCGCGAGTCGCTGAGGCCGGACATGGCCGTTGCGCCGAACGAGCCGGCGACCGGCATGGTCGCCTCGATGGAGAGCGACGGAGTATCGAGAGTGACCGGGCCGGTGACGAACGATCGGGTCGAGGTGCTCGCGACGTTGACCGCTATCGCGACGCCGACGCTGTTCTCCTGCGACGAGGAGTCCGCAGGACGGCCATCCGCATCCGCGCGCGAGGTCCGCTGCGAGGAAGCCAGAATGCGCTGCGCCCCCGTGGACGTCAGCGTGAGCATTCCGCCTTCGGACGAGACGTATGCGAGCGTCTCGCCGTTGAGCACCGTCACGGCGATGGCCGCGCCCACGGTCAGGGATCCGGTGCTCGTGTCCGCGTGGCCCCCGGTCGTGTCGGTCGGCGAGGACTCGTTGCCGACGGCCCCACCCATGCTGGCGGTCGAGCTGGACACGCCGGACGTGATCGACTGCGCGAGTATCACGATAGTGTCGGCATCAACGGTGCCGCTGCCTTCGATCGAGGCTATCGTCTTCTCGATCAGTGTCACGACTGCGACCGAGCCGCCGTAGGTCGCTGCCGAGGCGTCGCTCGTCGCGGTGGCGTCCACGTCGTTCAGGGCAGAGACGGTGAGCGCGCCGATGACGTCGATGTTGCTGCGGCCGCCGATACGCGCGATAGCGGTGCTGTTGACGACGACGGTGGTCAGCGCGGCATCCGCGGTGCTGGTGGCGCCGAACGCACCTTCGCACAGCGCGGTCGCG